>JAFTSI010000004.1 GCA_017467345.1 Clostridia bacterium | reverse complement strand
TGATGATAGCCCCATTTTTAACACCTTGTTTATGCTTTTTGGTGGCTTTGAACTTGGCATAACCTTTTTACTTTTAGGCTTTGTGCTTTGCATAACCGTTATAGGCATACCGTTTGGTTTGCAATTTATAAAAATTGCCACTTATTTGGCTTGCCCATTTGGAGCAGAAATAGTAAGCAAAGAAGTTGCGAAAAACGGCTATTCATTTTACGGAAACAACATTAAATAATAAAACAAAATAAAAAATTAAAGGCGGGCTAAAAGCCCGCCTTTTTTTCGTGTGTTATACTACCGTAGAGTTTCCATTATTACCACATAAACAGCCACAAGCCGTGGTAGATAATAACGCAAGCAAAAGCAATAGTTGCGTGGTGCTAATGGTGTTTCCAGCCGTTAGCAATAATAGTAAGGCAATTAATGTAATGCTACTACTATTCATTTTTACCTCCTTAAATTATAAATTACGACCTTTTTATACTTTATGCGATAAAACTACTTAAAATACTTTTATGCTTTAATATTAAAATGTATTCATATATACATTTATTAAGGGGGAATTATGCAAGAAGTTTTAATTGATAACGGTTTAAGGTCGCTTATGGACGACTATATTCCAACAGGCGAAGTGCTTGAAGAATTAGTTTGCTTTTTTTCTATATTTAGCGATTACACAAGGCTTCGTATGATAAGTGCTTTGGCGATTAGCGAAATGTGTGTTAGCGATATATCAAAGGTGCTTAAACTTAACCAAACCACCGTGTCGCATCAACTTCGGTTACTTAAAAATCTAAACGCAGTAAAAACGCGTAGGCAAGGCAAGGTGGTGTTTTATTCGTTAAGGAACGAAACACTTAACGAAGTTCTTTTGAAAGGAGTGGAGTTTTTGGGGTATTAAGGGCTTGCGATTTGGCGATAAATAAGTTATAATACTTAAATGGACCTTTTAAAAGAAAAGTTAAAACATTTGCCCGAAAACCCCGGCGTATATATTATGCAAAATGCCGAAGGGCAAATCATATATGTTGGCAAAGCCAAAAACCTTAAAAATAGGGTTAGGCAATATTTTTTTAACAGCGTCAAAACTGATAAAGTTATGGCGATGGTTTCTAATGTTGCCGACTTTTCGTATATAATCGCCCAAAGTGAAGTTGATGCCTTATCGCTTGAAAACACGCTTATTAAAAAGCACAAGCCAAGGTATAATATTTTACTTAAAGATGATAAAACCTATCCATACTTAAAAATCAACCTTAAAGAAAGGTATCCTACCTTTAAGATTACCAGAAAGATTTTAAAAGACGGGGCTAAATATTTTGGTCCGTATATGGGTGGTGTTTCGGTTAATAGCGTTTTAGAGATTTTGTATCTTGCCTTTAATGTTAGGCCGTGCGTTCGCACGCTTGGTGAAAAAGCCGATAAGCCGTGTTTAAATTATCACATTAAAAAATGCCACGCGCCTTGCGCAAAACTCATAACAGAAGATGAGTATAGAAAAAGGGTAGAAGGGGCAATAGCCTTTCTTAACGGCGATACCGATTATGCCGAAAAACTGCTTGAAGAAAAAATGCTTTTATCGGCAGAAAATGAAGAATTTGAACTTGCTATTAAATACAAAGAAAAACTTGAAAGCCTTAAAAATATCGCCCTTAAACGCATAACCGTTTTAAATAAGTTTATTGATGCCGATATTATTGCAAGTGATGATAACGGATTATATTCTGCTATAAGTTTACTAATCGTTAGAAAGGGCAAAATGGTAGGCTCTAAAAACTTTGCCTTTACTTCTGCCGTTTCAAGCGAAGATATAATTTCAGAGTTTATTTTAAGGTATTATAAAAAGGGTGTAGAACTACCCGAAGAAATAATTCTTGACCAAGAAGTTTCTAACACATCAGTTTTAGAAGAATACCTAAAAAATACGCTTAACGAAAAAACGGTAATACATTGTCCAAAACAAGGTGTTAAAAAGCACCTTGCGAATATGGCTTATAAAAACGCAAGCGAACACCTTGCCGTTGCCGTTTCTAAAATTAAGCACAAAAACGATATGACGGTTAATGCCTGCGAAAGATTAAAGGATATTTTAAGCCTTAAAAGGTATCCTAAGCGTATGGAATGCTTTGACATATCTAACATTAGTGGTGTAGATAAGGTTGGAAGTATGGTTGTGTTTATTGACGGCGAAAAACAAGCCGACCTATATCGCAGGTTTAAAATAAAAACCTTTGAGGGGGCAGATGATTTTAGGGCGCACCAAGAAATGATGGAGCGCAGGCTAAATCGCTTAATAACCGACCCTGAAAAGTTCGCTAAACCCGACCTTGTTATTATTGACGGTGGTAAAGGTCAACTTTCTGCCGTTAAAGAGATTTTTGACAGCCACGGCATAACCGATATTGACCTTATTGCCCTTGCCGAAAAGGAAGAAGAGATTTATACGCTTTATAGTAGTGAACCTATTAGGCTTGAAAAGAGTGATGAAAGTTTGAAAGTGCTTATTCGTATTCGTGACGAGGCGCATAGGTTTGCAATCACTTTCCACCGTGAACTTCGTGGCAAGCGCGCGTTATCTTCGGTGCTTGACGGGGTAAAGGGTGTTGGCAAGAAAAAGATTGCATTGCTTATTGAAAGGTTTAAAGATATTAGTGGAATTGCAAAGGCTACGAAAAGTGAACTTATGCAAGTAGAGGGCATAGGCGAAACTCACGCGCAAGCGATTATGGATTTATTAACTAAAGAAGGACTAAAATGAGATTTGATTTATTCGTTACCGATTTTGATGGAACGCTTGGCGTTGCACCCGATTTCATAGAAGAAGAAACGGTTAAGGCCGTTAAAGAGTATGTGGCGCGTGGCGGTAAGTTTGCTATTGTTACGGGGCGTATGTATTCTTCTATTAGACCTATATGCTTAAAATATGGGTTTAAGGGAATAGTTATATCATACCAAGGCGCAATGATAAACGATATTGAAACGGGCAAAAGCCTTTTCCAAGGTGGAATTGACTATGAACTTGCAAGCAAGGTGGCAAAAGATTTTATTGCCGAAGGCGTGCAAACGGTTGTTGATATTGATGACGAAATGATTTACAATATGCGCTCTGACTACACCGATTTTTATGAAAATGCAGTTGGAGTTAAGGGAAGATTAGAAGAAAACCTTGTAGAGTATGTGCTTAAAGAAAAAAAGGTGGCGCAAAAGGTTGGAACTATTTGCTCCCCAGAAGATAGTTTAAGGCTTACCGAAAAATACCAAAAAATATACGGCGATAAACTTATTATTAACAACGGTTCAAGGCATTTAGTTGAAGTGGTTAGCCCCACTTGCAGTAAAGGGGTTGCCGTTAAGTTTTTAGCAAACTACTATAGTATACCGTTAGATAGAATTATAGCAGTTGGTGATAGCACTAACGACATAGAACTATTAAAAGGTGAGTGGCACGGCGTTTGCGTGGGCGACGGTCGTGAAGAACTCAAAGCAATCGCAAAGGAAATTACTTTGCCTTATAAAGATAAACCAGTTAAATACTTACTTGAAAAATATTGCTTATAGGTGAAAAATGGAAGAGAAAGAATTTATAGAAAATATAGGAATTGAATACCCTGTAATAGCACTTCGCGGTAAGGTTTTATGCCCTAAAACCTTTTTGAATTTTGATGTGGGTAGGCCAAAATCTGTAAAGGCGGCGGCAGTTTCTGCCGAAAACGGCTCATACCTACTTATTACTTCGCAAAAGAACGCGTTTGTTGATGACCCAAAAGAAAATGACCTTAACGAAGTTTGCACTCTTGCTAAAATTAAGCAAGTGATGAAAATGCCAAACGGTAATATGAAGTTGAGTGTTGAGGCATTAGAGCGTATGCGCATACTTGCTTTTGACTATTCTAAAGATTACATTTCGGCTATTGCCGTTAAGTTTCCTTATGAGAGTAGCGAAGATGAAACGCTTACCGAAGCGTATTTTAGAACGGCTAAAAACGCATTTTACGATTATTCGCTTTTTGATAAGAGAATTACCAAAGATATGCTCAATACTATATCCGAACTACACGAACCTGATGTGTTTATGGATAACGCGATATCGGTGGCAAACTTTAAAGAAAGTGATGTTCAAAACTTTTTAGAAACGGAAAGCACTATTGAAAGGCTTAAAACTTTCCACGCGCTTTTTAGTAAAGAACTTGAAATATCTAAAATTGAAAAGAAGATAAATAGTTCGGTTAGAAAGTCTATTGACCAAAGCCAAAAAGAATATTATCTTCGCGAACAGTTAAAGGCCATCCACACCGAACTTGGAGATGACGAAAACGAAAGTGATGCGCTTATAAAGGCTATTAAAGATAAAAACTTGCCAAAAGAAATTGAAGAAAAGGCGCTTAAAGAAGTTGCAAGGCTTGATAAAATTAATCCATCTTCGCCAGACTATTCTATTATTCTTAATTATTTAGACTGGCTTAAAGATTTGCCCTTTAACGAATGCACAAAAGATACCGAAAGTCTTAAAAAAGCAGAGGAAGTTTTAGATAAAGACCATTTCGGTTTAGAAATGGTTATAGAACGCATTGTTGAGTATATTGCAGTATTAAAACTTACCAAACAAATTAAAGGGCCTCTTTTATGTTTTGTAGGGCCTCCGGGGGTGGGTAAAACTTCGGTTGCCACATCTATTGCGCGTGCGCTTAACCGTAAGTTTATTAGAATGAGCCTTGGTGGTGTTAAAGATGAAGCAGAAATCCGTGGGCATAGGCGCACATATGTTGGCGCAATGCCAGGGCGCATTATTTATGGTATGAGAAATGTTGGTTCTAACAACCCCGTGTTCTTGCTTGATGAAATTGATAAACTTTCTTCCGATATGCACGGCGACCCTGCAAGCGCGCTTTTAGAAGTGTTAGACCCAGAACAAAACACCACTTTCCGTGATAGGTATATGGAAATACCATACGATTTAAGCAAGGTTATGTTTATTACCACGGCTAACTCACTTGATACTATTCCATATCCACTTCTTGATAGAATGGAAGTTATTGAACTTACAGGCTATACTGATGAAGAGAAGTTGGAAATAGCAAAGAGATATTTAGTTCCAAAGCAACTCAAAAACAACGGCGTTTCGGCTAAAAAGATTGAAATTACTGATGATGCGCTTAAAGAAATTATCACTTCTTACACCTTGGAAGCAGGGGTTAGAAACCTTGAAAGAGAAGTGGGTAGGTTAATTAGAAAAGTGGCTTGTATGATTGCCGAAAACTCTAAAACCAAAAAGCAAGTGATAACAAAAGAAAATATCGCTAATTATTTAGGTGCTAAAAAGTATATTAAAGACCACTCTTTAGAAAGCGACGAAATAGGCTCTGCTAACGGCTTGGCGTGGACAAGTGTTGGTGGAACTACCCTAAATATTGAAGTATCGCTTATGCACGGCAAGGGCGAAGTTCAACTTACTGGTAAACTTGGTGATGTTATGAAAGAAAGCGCTAAAACTGCTTTAAGTTATATTCGCTCAAACGCAACCAAGTATAATATTAACCCTGAAGATTTTGAAAAGTATGATGTGCACTTGCATGTTCCAGAGGGCGCAACCCCAAAAGATGGACCAAGCGCAGGTATCACTATTGCCACGGCACTACTTTCGGCATTTGCTGGCAAAACGGTTAAAAGCAGTATTGCTATGACGGGCGAAATTACCTTGCGTGGCAAGGTGCTTGCGATAGGTGGGCTTAAAGAAAAGGCGCTTGCTGCTTTTAGAAAGGGCATTTATAAGGTTATAATTCCCAAGGCTAATGAGCGCGATTTGGAAGAAATACCCGCCGAAATAAGAAGCCAAATGCAGTTTATTTTGGTAGAAAGGGTTGACAAAGTGTTTGAAACGGCTATAAACTTATAATATATGAAAATTACTACACCAAAGTTCGTAACAAGTGTTGCGAGCGAGAAAAACTTTTTAAAAACCGATAAACCTATTATTGCAGTTGCAGGCAAATCAAATGTAGGCAAAAGTTCGCTAATAAATATGCTTGCAGGTATGAAGAAACTTGCCAAAACTTCTAACACGCCAGGTAGAACAAGGCTTATCAATTACTTTGATTTTGGCGCGTTTATGCTTGTTGATTTGCCGGGCTATGGATTTGCAAGGGTTAATAAGGAAGAAAAGCAAAAGTGGGGCAAACTTATGGAAGGGTTTTTATCTTCGCAAAAGATTGCTTTGCTACTTTCGCTTGTTGATATTAGGCACGACCCTACGGCAGATGATGTTATGATGATAAATTATCTTTATCACTATGCTATTCCGTTTGCGCTTGTTGCCACTAAGGCCGATAAACTTGCCAAAACCAAGGTTAAGCCAAGGCTTAAAGAAGTAGCAACCTTTTTAAGAGTTACCGAAAACGAACTCATTGCCACTTCTGCCGAAAGTAGGCTTGGCAAGGAAAGTGTGTTTGATGCTATTGAGCGCGCTATTACAGTAAGCGCCGAAAACCAAGGAGAAGAGTAATATGAAAAAACCGATATTTAGAATATTAATTTTAATGTTATCGCTATGTTTTGTTTTACCCATATTTGTTGCTTGTGGGCACGACCACCCGTTTATCGCTGACTGGACCAAAGATGAAACTCATCACTACCACTTATGTGAGTGTGGCGAACAAATGGATATAGGTAAACATCAATATGATGAAGGTAAAGTTCACGCCCAACCTACTTGTGTAACCTATGGATTAAAGGTTTACACTTGCGTAATTTGTGGCTATGAAAAACCTGAAATTATCACTACGCTTGACCATTTATGGGAGCCAAGTTATGACGACGAAAACCATTTCCAACAATGCGTTGGTTGTGGCAAAAAAGAAAACATAAGCGCGCATAGGTTAGACCTTACTATTACTACCTTAACTCATAAAGGCGAGTGTGGTTGTGGATATATTCGCGCTGAAGAAAACCATAACCATCAATTAGACCAAGCAACTGGCAAAGAACTTTGCACGGTATGTGGTCACGAAAAAGGCGTTATAATATTGCCAGAAGTATAAAAAATCAAAAACAAAAAAACCACCGAAACGGTGGTTTTTTATTTATTCATAATCTTTTCCAAAAAGTTTAAGTTTTGTTCTTGGCAAAACATTTTCGGCAGAGCCAAGTGGTTTATATGCGTTTCTATAATCGTGTTTTTGGCAATACTTATTTAAATCTTCTGTTAAACGGTTAATGCTATTGATTTGTAAGTTAGTTAAATCTTTAACAAACTGCTTTGCCTTAAAGCCTGCGTTTATAGAATGTTCTAATAGGGCAGAGTAGTGTTCTAAGCAAAAACCCTTTGTAGATTTAAATGCAATAGCAAAACTTTCTTCGTCGGCATAAAGTTTGGCAATACCTTTGTAGTATTTTTCCATACTTTCATCACTAAGTTTACAAATGATACAAGTGCTTTGCGCCTTTTTAAGTTTTTCGGCTTGCTTTTTTGCGCCCTTTATACTGCTTTCTTGCTTTATAATATCGCCAAGCGCAAAAATACGGCTACTAATCTGCACGGCAAGTGAAAGTTTGTTTTGCCTTTTATAAAGCATATCAAAGTGTTTAGAGCAAAACCCATATTCGTTCACAAGCCCACGCGAGCGCGTTTCCATAACTGCGTCATTTAAGAATTCGTGCAAAAACTGTTCTTCAACAACCCTTTTAATTTCACAAAGTGGGCAATCGCAAGGCGAATTAAACTTTTCTTTTATTAAACCTGTGTTTATATGATACGCCATTAGTTATACCTACAATTTTTTATGTAAATATTTTACCAAAATAGTTAGGGTTTTTCAAGGGGATTGTTGATATTTTAGTTTGTTTGTGTTAAAATTGTTTTAACTTTTGAAGTAAGAGGCAAGTTATGGTTTTAGAAAGAATTGATTTGTATAAATATTTTGGTATTAAGCGCGAAAGTGGTGCAGAGGGTTATTTAAACGCATATATTTCGCACACTTCTAATGAATATTGTGGAAATAGAGTTCGCCCTGCAATGCTTGTTATTCCAGGTGGTGGCTATCAAATGCGTTCTGATAGAGAAAATGAGCCTGTGGCTTTTAAGTTTTTAGCCGAAGGGTATAATTGTTTTACACTTGAATATTCGCTTAATCCATTAGGATACCCTACCCAACTAATAGAAGGGGCAATGGCCGTGGCATACATTAAAGAAAATGCCGAAAAAATGCACATATTAAAAGATAAGGTTTGCGCAATAGGGTTTTCTGCAGGCGGGCATTTAGCAGGTATGCTTGCAACACTTTATGATGCTGAGCCAGTAAAAGATGCCCTAAAAGAAAAAAGTGCGCTTGCAAAACTAAATGCGGTAATACTTTCTTATCCAGTAATATCGGCGTTTGATACTCACGAAGATACAATGAACACCATTTCTAATAATGATAGAGCATTAAGGGAATATTTAAGTTTAGAAAATAGGGTAAACACTAAAAGCGTTCCTGCATTTATTTGGGCAACATTTGATGATAATGATGTTCCATCAACCAACTCTATGAAAATGGCTACTGCATATCAAAAAAATGGTGTAAAGTGCGAATTACATATGTTTAAATCGGGTGTGCACGGATTATCGCTTGCCACTAATGAAACGGCAAGGGAAGGTGATGTTCGCTATATTAACCCAGAAGTTGCTAAGTGGTTTGATATGAGCATTTCGTGGCTTAAAGGTTTAGGATTTGACTTTATTAAATAGGTGAAAATGAAAAAATTAGGATTAGCGCTTGGCGCAGGCGGTGGCCGTGGCATAGTGCATATAGGCTTTATTAAGGCGCTTGAAGAAGAAAATATTAAAATAGATATTATTGCGGGAAGTTCTATGGGCTCAATAGTTGGCGCGTGCTATGCTATGGGTATGAGCGCAGATGAAATGTGGCAAGAAATTAAGAACTTAAAGAAAAACGAAGTGGTTGATTTTTCAATCAATCCCATATTTTCTGGCGCGTTTATGCGCTCTAAAAAAATATTCAAAAAACTTTCTACCTATTTTGGCGAAAAAACTTTTAACGATTTAAAGTTGCCCTTTTACGCCGTTTCAGTTGACCTTAAAAGTGGCAAACCATATGTATCGCAAGGCGACGACCATTTAACAACTTTAGTGGTTGCGTCATCTTCAATTCCAGGGGTATTTAAGCCTGTTGAGTATAAAGATATGCTACTTTGTGATGGCGCAGTTAAATACCGTGTGCCTTGTTCTGTGGCAAAAGAAATGGGCGCAGATGTAGTTGTGGGAATAGATGCGTTAGGCCCACTTAAACCTATAAAAAAGAAACGCTTAAACCTAATATCAACTGTGTTTAGAATGTTTGAAGTGGTTGATTGCGATTTAACCGAAAGGTGCTACGATATTGATAAACCAAACCTTTTTATCGTTCCCGATTTAGGCGATACCGACCAGTTTGATTTTAAGAGTTTTGATTACATTTATGAGCAAGGCTATAAGTGTGGTAAAGAATACGCACCCCAAATTAAAGAACTTTTAAAGTAAAAATAAAATTATAAAGTTTAACACAAAAAAGTTGCTCTTTTTAATATTTTATGATAATATAAGTAAGCATTTAGAGAATTAAATGCCTAAATCTATGCTGGAGTGGCACAGTCGGTAGCGCAATTGATTCGTAATCAATAGGTCGTGAGTTCAAGTCTCATCTCCAGCTCCAAAATCGGCAAGTTTAACTTGCCGATTTTTTCATTTTATTATATAATAGGTTATTTATTAAAACAAGTTGACAAGGATTGTCGGCAAGAGTATAATGTAGTTATTAATTATACTTTTTGTTAAAAAGTAGGAGGAATTATGAAAAAGATTTTGTTAAGCATTGCGCTTATATGCTTTTGTTTAGCTGGCGCGCTTATGGGTGTGGGCTGTGGTGGTAATCCACCTAAGGAGTGTTTGTTTTTAGTTCAAGGCACTCTTCCTGAACATGTTAGCGTTGAGTGTGGTAGTGGCGTTAACGATAAAGATGGTTGCACCGAAGGTGGAACTATACATTTTACCATTAGGTTTGAAGAGGGCTACGATATGGGAAGTATCGTGGTTAAAAACGGCACGAACGAATTAACTTATAAAGAAAAGTATGGCGAAGTGCAAAATAGCGTATCTTATAATTATGAATTAACAAACGTTACAGAAAATGTATTGTTAAACTTAACTGGCGAAGCAGAACTTGGTTCGGTAAGTCTTTCGCTTTCGCTTTCTGAATATACTTTTGAATATGCTGAGCCTGAAGATTTGCAATTTTGGAGTGAAAGTAAAATAGCTTTCACACCAGTTTTAGGTGGCGAAACTGGCGAAAAGCAAGAGTTTGAAATGACAAGTTCTGGCTTGCAAGATGCCTTTACCGCTATACGCGCAGTTGACTTTAAGTATGGCGATAAAGTTATTATAGGTGTATATCACGATAGCGATACCTTAACATATATTTACAATAATATTAATTTTAGCTCTATTAATTATTCTTATGAAACAAATTATTTAAAAGTAGAAGAAAAAGGTAGCGCAGAAAGGGTTGTTAATTACTCTGAAATTACCTTAAGGGCAAATGAAAATTTAAGCATTTCTTTCTCTAATCAACTTTCTGCAGAAGATAGTAATTTATGGTTTAATTATGTAGATGATGAAGGCGAAGATTTATTTTTTAGCAAGGGCTTAGAATGTGGGCTTTATTATGATGGTGATATTTCTTCAACTATTACTGAGTTGCTTGATGGTGAGCGCCCTGTGTTTAACCTTGGCGGTGCTGATACTTTTATATTTGAAATGCTTAATACCCTTTCGCAACAAAATAAAGTAACAATTAACGGCGATAAGGTTGTTTTACGAAGCCAAGGCGACGAAACTTATAAGTTTATAAATCCATCTTTAGGTTATTTAGAACTACCTTGGGAAATGACAAATCCTTCAAAAGACTATGAAGTAGAAATAGTTGGCATTGAAGAATACCTTGCTCAAAAAGATAATTATCTTTTAATTGAAACTGTTTTCCCAGTTTGGTCGTATAGTCCAAATAATTTTACCTTTCTTACGAGAGAGCAGGTTGAACATATAGTTGACGAGCAAACTACCATACACAAAAATATCTATAAAGAATACTATACTGCAAGTAGTGGAACGGAACGCCGTTTAATGTTCTATTTAGATGAAGAAACTATATCTCAAGGCGGAGAACTTCAGTTTAGTATTTCCCCACCAGAGAATAGCATTTATCCTTCATATAGTGAGTTTATTGATTTAGATGATATGTATAACCAAGGAAGTGATTGGGAATATATTAGTTTAGATGAAAAACTTACTGCAACTTATGAAGGTGGATATATAACATTTAGATATAACACGGCAGACATTGAAGTAGCCACAGTATATGTTTTATATTTCCCAACAGCGAATGTTTAAGGGCAATTAAAAAATAAATAAAAAGCCGAAAGCGAAAAACTTTCGGTTTTTTATTTTTAAATTTTTGTCATATACCACTTGAAATATAAAAAATCTTTGGTTAAATGTAGGCAAAAAACCAAGGAGATTTTTTTATGATTTTTTGTTTTGATGCATTAGGCAACACGCTTGGCACGGTTAATGAGCGCGTTTATCAAGGCTCATCAGGGGCAAACACCATTTACTTTTTAAGCCCTGTTGATGAAAACGCAGTAGTGAGCATTTCGGCACGCTTTTCCAACGGAAAAACCGAAGGACCTTTCGTTATGAATTCGCTAAAAGATAGAATTAGCGGTTTGTTTGATAAGGAGTTAAAAGCATTTAGTGTGTGGGAAAAGAAGGTTGACGCCATTTTAACAGGTGTTAGTGGAAAGGTGGAGTTGCAGTTTAATGTTACTTCAATGAGTGGCGAAGTGGTTGCCACTAAAACGGTAAACTTTATAGTAAGGCGTGGCGTTTCGGTTAAAGAGCCAGAACAGGGTGATAGTTATAACGAACTTATTAAGTTTGTTTCGGCGCTTAACGGCGAATATAATGCCTTAAAAGAAAGTGTAGAAAAGGTTGATGAATTATCTGCCGACACCAAAGGGCTTAAAGAACAAGTGAGTTTGATTAGCGAACTTATTGATAGGGCGTTAATTAAAAAGTCGCTTGTAAAAATACCGCTTAGTAGCAGAACTACTGCAGGTGGACTTAATATCATTGACGGTATGAAAACGCAAGTTTGCAAAATATACGGTAAAACTGGCAATAACTACGAACAAGGTGGGCTTTGCGACATTATGTTTAAGGGTATTGTAAGTTATGGCGCAAACGTTTTTGATACCAACATTGTAGAATACACCATTGATGGATTGACTGTTAAGTTTGATAGGGAAACGGGTGAGATTTATCTTAACGGAAGAATATCGGCAGGCACTAATATTCACTTGCAACACACTATAAAAAAGGGTTCGGGGAATATGGCGATAAAATACATACAAGTAGGTGGTGGTTGTTTTAACGCAACTAATTATTCAAGTTGTAACGGCATTAAGGTTAAACTAACTTCTGCTGACGGCAGTAGCGCGCTAAATGTAGATAAAGAAAACACATTTGCTTCGGGGTATATTTCAAACGGTATGGATAACTATATGGATATTAGTATTGATACTTGGGCTGATAGCGATATTATGATACAAGCCTTTAAGTTTAAGGTTATGGTTGTTGATGGGCTTTATACCGAAGAAACTATGCCTGAGTTTAAAGTGTTCGTTCAACAAGACGATAGTTTTTTTGCACCCACTACTATTAGACTTGGCGAATACGATTACATTGATGTAATTAATAAAAAGATTGTTAGAAAAACGGTGCATACTTCTAAAGACGCAGGTTTTACGCAAGAAGAACTTTTAGCATACCCCAAAAGAGTGTTGTCAATTGACGGAAGATATTTGGCATATGAAGGTGACGAAGAAACTGTTAGCGATATAGTTATTCCCGATTCATATTTGGCGTATTATGCAGGCAAAGAGCAAGCCGTTTACGATACTAATTATTTTAGGTCGGGCGATATAACTGTTGAGCAATACTATTTCGTTAAGATTTAAGGGGGAAGAATATGAATAAAGTAATATATGAAGATATTTCTGTAAAAGATTTAAAGTTTTTAATGGGCGAAGAAAAGGTAATGGCAAAGCGCAGTTTAAGAGAGCCTTTGCTTAAAGCCTTTGATATTTATAAATCAAATGTAGCATACGGCGTGGTGGTAGAAAGTGAAGAAGAAAATGAAAAAATTAAAAAGTGGTATAATTCGCTTTTAGATTTAAATGAAAGCGCGCTTAAAGTTATACCAAGTGGTATTAAAAAATACCTATAATCCACACGCAAAAAAAGAGTGCCAAAAGGCACTCTTTTTAATTTTTATCAATAAACTCTATTTTTGCAGTTAGCAGTTTAAGGTTTAACAACTGCTCATTTCTAAGTTCAGTTCGCTTAAACACGAATAGGTCAACTGCTTCCCAAATAAACACCCACGCAATTACATCAATAACACTTAAAATTAATGTTTGTGCGTTTATGGCGTTTAATATTATTATGGTTGCAAAAACTACTATACCTATTAAAAGCATTATAAACGATATTATCGCGTTGCGCTTTAATTCTAACTTGGTATCGCGTATTTTTGCCGTGTAATAATTATCAATGGCTTTGGGGTAGAGCGCCTTTTCGCGCTCATCAATTACATCACTTTTAATAACAAAACGGATTTTTTCGTTTACCTTTGTATGCTTTGCGTTTAGTTCCAAAAAACTTGCCGTTTCGCCACTTATCATAGGCTTATCGTCACACGATAAGGGGGAAAGGAAATTGCTATCATCACTAACCGAAAGGTTTATTAACCTTGCGCCATCTGTGTCATACTCTGGCGAAGTGGCATTTTCACACTCTTTTGATAAACGCTTAATCTCTTTTATCTTTTCAAACATTTATTGGCCTACTTTTTCTTTTTTGCTTGTAATTCTTCTTCGGCTTTTTTGTTTATTTCTTCGCCAAGCGCATTAATTCTAACGCGCGTGTTTTCGGCAATTTCTTCTTTAGTGGGCGCGCTATTTAAAAGTTCGCTACAAGTGGTGGGCTTGTCAAACATTATGGTTTTGTGCTTTTTGCTGTAATATGCAAAATAAATAGGCACATCTAAATCTTTTTGAACGCAAGCCTTTGCTAAAAGGGTAAATCCACTAAAAAAGAATTGTAAGTTATCGTAATAGCCGTGCGTAGAATCTTCAGGGAAAATTATCAATGACTTTCCATCTTGCAATGTTGCAAGGCTTTCTTTCATAGTTCCCCAAAAGCGCGTGTCTTTATAAGTAGAAATAAGTTCTAAGCCTTTGTAAAAACCGTGTGCAACTGGCGCTGCAATAACACACCAAATCCTTGAAAGCCATAATGGCATATGGAGTTTTGCGTGGTAGAAATCTTTACTTAGATATTTGTAAAGAGTTTTGAAATCGCCGTTCATTTCATAAGTGCCCCAAAACCTAAACTGAAAATCTGCGTGAAGTTCATAGGTGATAGGGCCACTACTTCCTACATGGTTAGAAAGTATTATACAAGGCTCTTTAGGTTGCTTACCTAAATATACCATTTTTGGCTTTTTCTTAAATAACCTTAAAAACGCCTTAAATCCATTAAAAATAGGGTGTTTCTTTTTTCTTATTTGTTTCACAAATTACCTGTTCCAATTTTTTTATAATTATATCATAACTCTTTAAGTTTGGCAATCGTAATTTAAAAGCCTTTTATCAATAATTGTAAAAGTATTGTTAAATCTAACTTAAACTGCTATTAAACGCAGAGTATACCGTGTTAGATATTTCGCGCATAACTTTAATGTCTATTTTACAAACCTTTCTATCATAGGTGTATAAGCCGTTAGTTTCATCTTCTACATCACTAAGTTGAGTTAAAACAGCACCGCATAGCCCTAACTTTATTGCAGGAACTATTTGGTTTAAGTATAACTCTTTTAATCCACTTTCAAACTCATCTTTGCTATAAAAATGCTTGTAGCCGTAAGTTTCGTGTGGGTTAAAACTATGCTCATCTAATTTATATGAGTATCCGCCAAACTCCGAAAGGATTAGTGGGCGAAGGGATTTTGCTTTAAGTTTAATCTTCTTAAAATAAATGTGGTGGCTATCAACATCACTATTATGCTTAAAAAACCAACCACTTGTGGTGTCAAAAATCCTTGAAGTGTCGCGCGATTTTAATAGCGAATAAATGCTATCTGCATCATATTGCCCCCAACCTTCGTTGAATATTGTGTAGTAGCATACGCTTGGGTGAGAGTGTAAAAACTCAATAGTTTTAACGGCATCACTTTCAAACTGGTTTCTACGCTTTTTGCTTGCTCTGTGAGTTATGCCTTTTTTGAAACCTATGGTAGGCAGAACCGTGTCAATTAAAAAATTGTATTTGCCACAGTTAACAAAATCTTGCATTACTAATATGCCAAGTTCATCACATAAACTGTAAAACAACTCTGGCTCTAACTTAGCGTGCTTTCTTAATGTGTTAAAACCAAGTTCTTTCATTTTAAGTATGTCAAAAACATACCCTTCGGGCGACTTCGGTGTGTAAATGCCATCAGGAAAATACCCTTGGTCTAACACAGCGTGCAAAAATATCGGCTCATTATTAAGCGCAATATAGCCCTTTCCGTTTATGGTTTTTGTTTCAATGGTTCTAAGCGCAAAGTATGAACTAACTTTATCTTCTCCGTCGCTTAAAGTAAAGTGGTATAAAAAGGGAGTGTCGGGCGACCATAGTTTAGGGTTTTTAATATCAATGGTAATCTCATTGCCCTTAAACACATATTCTTCGCCACTTTCTAAAATAGTTAAGGTTTTCTTTTCTTTTCCGCCTAAAACTACAATTTTTACAGAGTTTAGGGTAGGGTAGCACTTTATACTTTCAATATGTGTTTTGGGCACACTTTCAATCCACACCGTTTGCCATATACCGCTAACTTTGGTATACCACATACCACCTCGTTTAACTTTTTGCTTGCCGTAGCCATAATCAAACGATAAATCATCTTTAACGCAAACTTTCAAAATGTTTTTATCTTCAAGCGCGCCTGTAATATCGGCACTAAATGGCAAATATCCCCCTTCGTGCTTTACTACTAACTTACCGTTTACAAACACTTCGCAAACTTGGTCAACTGCGCCAAAATGTAAAAGCACTTTGCCCTTGTTAAAGCCACTTGGCAAACAAAACTCTTTTTCGTATAGTAAAACATCACCCTTATTTATTTGACGGGCTATTTTAGATAGCGCGCTTTCAATGGGGTAGGGAACTTCAATTTTTCCCACCTTATTTAGCATGCCTTTTTTTTGTTTAATGCTTAAATCCCACTCTCCGTTAAGGTTATAAAAACTATCGCGCTTAAAGGTGGGGCGTGGGTATAGGTTATATGAATACCTTTCATCTATAAAATTAGTGGTTAAAGTGTTAAACTGTGCTTGTTTTTTCATAATAATCACCTTAAAAAAATTATATCACCAAGTTTACCTATTTTCAATAGGTATTTTTTTAGTAGTAGTTAATTTTTAGATTTATAAATAGTGTTATATTTTTTTAGAGCGAAGTGGTAATAATTTCTCATAAACACCCCTAATTTTTTTGGCGATACTATTAGCGCATTTTCGCCAAATCGCTCAAAGTAATATAAAAGTTGGTTTGCCGAACAGTCAAAAACATATTCGTCGCCATTAATACTTATAGGGGTTGGGCGATATAGATATATTTTGTTAAATAGTTCTTTGCCCTTTTTCGTTAAAATAACCTGTATGGGTTGATTATCTGTGTTAGAAATGGGGTATTGAACGGCGCAAGAAACTTGCTTTTCAAAATACCTAATGTTTTCTTCTGGAATAAATGACGACTTGTTGTTTATAGAAACAGAGCGAATGGTGGCAAGCCTTACGGTAGTGTTGTTTTTGTTAAAGCATAGAACATAGTTAAAAAGTTCATCTTTAGAGTGGAACACGCCATACACCGAAACATCTTTCATAACAATACCAGTGGTTAAAGAAATACAAACAGTAGTTTGTTTTTCTACTGCTTTTTTTAATATTTCGTAGTTTTCTTTGTGTATAATTTTTTCGCGTTCATTTTTAGTTTTTTGTGAGTAGGCTAAAAACAATCTGCGATAAAATGAAGAAATAGATTCGCAAGAAAGTAAAACATTTTCTATATGGACTACTGCTTTTTCAGAGTTTTTTGTTGGTTTAAATGAAAAAGTAGTGGTCTTTTTCTTTTCTTCGCTACCACTTTCGCGCTTGGCAAAAATCTTTAAAATGCTAGGGAATATTTCATCTGCTTGCCTTTTAGGTAAATTGATAAGTGTTTTTTTAACCGAATCGTAAAGATTTTCTTCTGCGGCAGAAAACTCTTCGTAAAAGTTTAAAATTAAAGTATTAATAAAGGCATTGAAGTTAATTTTTCCATCATTTTTTAGTATTTTAAAGTCTAAACAATCCTTTTTTAATAAATCTAAGGTGGCTACTGGCAAACTAATTTTAATTTTTTCTATCATAATATAATCCTCTTAAATAGAAGTGTACACTATTTGGGGGCAAAAATCAACATAAAATATCAAAAATAATCAATAAAACACTCAAAATATGGGGTGCAAAAAGTTTTTGTTTATTGCGGTATTCGTTTATTACACTATGTGTTTTATAATGGAATTAGAAAAAAATGGAAAAGGAGAAAAAGGATTATGAGTTACAGTTTTGAAAATATTGCAGGATATCAAAGGGAAAAGGAAGAACTTATTAGGTTATGCGAAATATTCAAAGAGCGTGATAGGTATATTGAAATGGGCGCGAAATTACCCAAAGGTATTATTTTTTACGGCGAACCAGGAACAGGCAAAACACTTTTTGCCAAGGTTATGGCAGATGAGTGTGGCTTAAACACTTTAAAAATTGATTTGGGTTCAGTAAAAAACGAATCGTGGATTTGCAACAAAATTAGAAAAACTTTTAAAAAGGCGTCAAAAAGCAGAGTTCCCACAATGATTTTTTTTGACGAAATGGATAAGGTATTGCCTAACCCTTATGAAGAATATTATACCGATAGGTCAAAAACTATTCTTACATTGTTATTAACACTTATTGATGGTATGGAAAGTAGTAATAATGTTGTGTTTGTTGCAACATGTAATAACTATAATGCATTGCCAAAAACCATTAAAAGACCGGGTAGAATTGACAAAAAAATCGGCATAGGTAAACCAAACTTTAAGTCAAGGGTAGAAATATTAAAAATGTATATAGAGCAATCTAAATGTCTTTTTGATGTGTCTATTCAAGATATGGCTAACATATGCGCTGGATTTTCTTGCGCTGCGCTTGAAACTTTTGTGAATGAGTGCGTGTTGCTTTCAAATGAAAAAGGTGTTGTTGAAAACGATACCTTGTTAAAGGTTTGTTCGGAAATTAAAAACGAAAACATAGCAAAAGGCAATAGCGGTAATGCCGATAGGGTTAGGGCTTGTAGAAATGTTGGTGCGTTTTTGGTGGCGAATGAACTTAGTGGCGAACTTGGTGATTTAAGCCTTCAAGAGTATACCGTTTGCAACGATTATTATAATTCATTATTATCGCGTTTTGATAGCGATTATAGTAGTGAAGCAGATGATGATGACGACGATGATGACGACGACGATTATGATGATGACTATGACGATGATGATGAAAATGTTTCTTCTTCACAAATTGCATCTTCAAAAGATTACATAAACACGATAACTGTTTTGCTTGGTGGGTATGTGGCAGAGCAAGTATGTTTTGGGCAAATATATCAAAACGCATATAACGATTTTTATATTATTTCCAAAATATTTGAAAACTTGTTTGATGGCGGTATGCTTGGTATTGAAACATATTATTCAAGTGAGTTAAGGTTTCCTTGCTCAAATGAAAGAATGGGCTTGGTGGCACAAGTGTTTGATAAGGTGCTATTAGATTGCTATGCAAAGGCTAAAAAAATTATTGAAAAGAAGAAAGAAAAACTTAACATTTTAATTGAAGAACTTTTAAGCAAAAAGTATTTGGGCGAAGAAGCAGTTAAAAAATTGTTAGATTAATAGGGGGGATTATGTATATTAGAAACAGCGAATTATCATCTTATATCAAAAGGGCTGTAAAGTTAGATTGCACTTTTAAAGAACTCAAAGCAACACATATTCAATCTTATAGGATTAAGTGGTGGATAGATGAAGAATGTGTAAAATATGATTGTTTTAATGGTTGCTTAAACCTTACCTACATTGAAAATGCATTAAAGGCTTATAAGGAAAACACTATAAACAAAGATTATCTTGAAGAGTGGTGCAATTTTTACGCGCGTTATATTAAAGGCTTTTGGTTTTACCCAGAAAATAGGGGTAAATGCACTGATGTAAAAGATATGGCATTAGAGTATATTAGAGATGCTGTAAGGGGTTATAATTATGAAATCGGTAGCGATGAATGGCTTTTAGAAATAAAAAAACACTTTGATATTTTCTTTAATAAAAGAAAGCACGATTATGTTTTCCCTGACCAGTTGCCAGTTTTCTACACTCAAACACCCAAAGAAGAGCGAAATTATAAAGTGTCTAACATTGTAAGAATAAATTTAAAAACCAAAACCTACTCTTATCAAGGAAAAGGAATAGATTTAGAAGTTGATTACGATTATAATTATCCTGTAAGAAAAGAACTAATTGATGTTATAATGGCTGGCTTAAAAGCAAAAGGGTATAAAGAAGTATCAAATTAACAGGAGAAAGGGTATGTATATTAGAAAAAACGAATTAAAAAGGTTAATGGTAAAAGCATTGAACTTAGAGTGTGATTATGAAATATTAAGGCAAATAAATAATCAATTAGGAACTTTAGAAAAGTGTTGCGACTATACGCATATTGAAAGGGCATATACTCTTTTTAAGTCATATAAAATAAGCGAACTTTATTTTTACGAATGGCGCAGATTTTATGCAAGGTGTATTAGAAACTTTGAATCGTATTTATATGGTAAAGGTTGGACAGAAACAAAGGAAATGGCACTAAGGTATGTTTGCTATATTTTAGAAGAATGCGAAGACTGTGATATTGAAACTCTATATTACGACCTTTCGGCAATAAGAAAATATTTTGATATCTATGAAGGTAAAATGGAAAGAGATTTTCTTTTAATTACAGAGCAACCAAAATTTTATTCTCAAACTGATGAACAAAAAGAAAAAGGTGTTGTGGATTATCTTGGTGTTAACTTAAAAGATAAAACCTTTTGCTTTTTGAAAGATGAAACCGAATATTGCATTGATGGATATGATGAACTTGAGAACGAAATATATTGTAGTATAGTAGATGGCGAAATATTAAAAGCAATTATAATCGGCTTAAAAGCGCAAGGGTATAAAGAAACAAAACAATAAAAAACACACTCAAACTGAGTGTGTTTTTTTGTTTAATGCTTAAATCCTACTCTCCGTTAAGGTTATAAAAACTATCGCGCTTAAAGGTGGGGCGTGGGTATAGGTTATATGAATACCTTTCATCTATAAAATTAGTGGTTAAAGTGTTAAACTGTGCTTGTTTTTTCATAATAATCACTTTAAAAAAATTATATCACCAAGTTTACCTATTTTTAATAGGTATTTTTTAATTTTTATGTTGATTTATTACTTTAAGTTTGGTATAATAATTTCAATAAAAATATTTGTTGGGGGATATACAAATGAAAAGTGTAAATCTTTACTATGGTGTTAAAGACCGCCCTGGCTTTTTAAAAACGCTTGTTTTTGCGTTTCAACAAGTTTTGGCGATTTTGGCGGCGACCATCGTTGTTCCCGTTATCATTAACGGTAGCAAAGAAGGTTTGGCAATGGGCGCACAAATGTCGCAATCGGCAGCGTTGTTTGGTGCAGGTATAGGAACTTTGGTTTATCTATGCTTTACTAAGTTCAAAAGCCCTGTGTTCCTTGGCTCATCTTTTGCATTTATAGGTTCTATGTGCGCAGCAATAGGTGGTGCTGCAAGTATGGCTGTGGGCTATCTTGGTTTAATTATCGGCGCAGTTATGGCTGGATTAGTGTATGTTATTATCGCTATTGTAGTTAAGTTCGCTGGTGTTAAATGGATTGACAAAATTATGCCCGCATCGGTTATTGGTCCTACCGTTGCTATTATAGGTCTTTCGCTTTCGGGCAACGCTATTGGCGATTTGTTTAAGGGTGGCGTGTTGGTAGAAGGCGCATCGGTTGCATCCCCTTACCTTGCGTTGGTTTGTGGTTTGGTTACTTTGGCTACCGTTATCGTTTGCTCGGTTTACGGCAAAAAAATGCTTAAAATGATTCCTTTTATTATAGGTATTTTGGCGGGCTATATAGTTGCTTCAATCTTTACCGTTATCGGTTTAATTGCAGACGTTCCTGCACTTCAAATTATCAACTTCTCTTTGTTTAAAGATATGGCTTGGTTGCCTGAATTTACTTTTGTTGAAGGCATTGATGCTTTCTCTCAATTAGATAATTTTGGAGCATACCTTTTAACCTTGTTTATCGCTTATGTTCCGGTGGCTTTCGTTGTGTTCGCAGAACACCTTGCCGACCATAAAAATATTTCTTCTATTATAGGCACCGACCTTACTAAAGAACCAGGTCTTCATAGAACCTTGCTTGGCGATGGCGTTGGTTCTATGGTTGGTGCGTTCTTTGGTGGTTGTCCTAATACCACTTATGGTGAATCAGTTGGTTGCGTGGCAATTTCTGGCAATGCATCGGTAATTACTATTGTGTTTGCAGCAATAATTTGCGTGGTTGCATCTTTCTTCGCGCCGTTTGTAACCTTGCTTGCAACCATTCCATCTTGCGTAATGGGTGGCGTGTGCGTTGCTCTTTACGGCTTTATCGCAGTATCGGGTCTTAAAATGATTCAAAAAGTTGACCTTAACGACAATGCTAATCTTTTTACCGTTTCTGTTATTTTAATTGCGGGCGTTGGTGGTATGACTTTAACTTTCGGTAGCGTTACCATCACTTCTATTGCTTGCGCTTTAATTTTAGGTGTTTTAGCAAACCTTATTTCTGCAAAGGCAAGAAAGACAAATGCTCAAACTGAAACAGAAGAAAATAAGGATGAAAACACCGCCGCTTAATTTATATACAAGGAAGTATTGAAATGGAAAAATATAAAAACGTTACTGTCTTAGACCATCCGCTTATTAGACATAAACTTGCAATTATTCGTAGCAAAGATACCGATACTAAGCAGTTTAGAGAAATTATTAAAGAACTTGCTATGCTTATGGCATACGAAAGTTTTAAAGAAGTTCCTACTCAAGTAATTGAAGTAGAAACCCCACTTGAAAAAACCACTCAAACGGTTGTTAAAGAAAACTCTATTGCAATAGTTCCTATTTTGCGTGCAGGGCTTGGTATGGTTGATGGAATACTTTCGCTTTTTCCTGCTGCAAAAGTGGGGCATATAGGTCTTTGCCGAAACGAAGAAACTTTAGAGCCAGAAGAATATTATTGTAAACTTCCACCAAACATTGAAGAAAAGGTTGTTATGGTAATTGACCCAATGCTTGCAACTGGTGGTAGCGCAGTTGATGCAATAAATAAACTTAAAGAGCGTGGCTGTAAAAAAATTAAGTTCTTATCAATTATTGCTGCACCACAAGGCGTTGATAAAGTTGCCAAAGCGCATCCCGACGTTGAAATATATGTTTCTACTTTAGATAGAACGCTTAACGAACACGGCTACATTTTGCCAGGTTTGGGTGACGCAGGTGATAGAATATTCGGTACTAAATAATTAAAAACAAAAAGCACACTCAGTTTGAGTGTGCTTTTTGTTTGTTAGATTAAGTTAAAAAGTTCTATAAACTTTGGCGACCACCATTTTTCATAACCCAAAATTGTTGGGTGAATAGGGTCTTGCATATATTTTTCGTAAGTTTTTTTAGAAATGTTTCGCATTTTGTTATCGTTATAAAGGTCTAATAAATAAAAACCATATTCTTCTTTTAATGCAATAATTAGTTCTACAAATTTAGCGTAGTTTTCATTTTCAAAGTAAGTTCCTGTAAAAAATACTAAGGGGCAGTTAAAAGTGCTTTTAGTGTATTCTATTATAAACCTAATCGCCTTTTCCGTTTCAATAATGGGCAAGTTTTGACCTGCGTCGTTGGTAGAAAGTTGGCAAACAAAAAGGTCAACTTTTGTGTTTTTATCAATTTGCATAAGTCTTTTTGGGTAAGAGTTAGCATTAATATCTGCAAGCGTAGTTCCACAAACTGCGCTTTTAATCATATTAAACGAAAGTTTTTTTGCTAATATATCTGCAAAAGAAACACCCTTCTTTGTAGCGCCAAAAGTAACTGATGAGCCAAGGAATAAAACAGTTTTATTTTTTAAATCCATAACAAACTCCTTTTTGTAATTATACAAAACCTACTAAACAAAATCAATGGGTTTTTTGAAATTATTAATCGGTTGAAGTTGTTTGTTAGATTAATCCATCGGGGAAACATCTCCGTTTCACTACGATGGCAAAGCCGAACCCCACGGGGTTCGTTTTTTAGCCCGATGGAGCACCAAACAAAAAAACCAAACAGTAGAAACTGTTTGGTTTTTCTGGTGATCCATCGGGGAATCGAACCCCGGACACCGTGATTAAAAGTCACGTGCTCTACCGGCTGAGCTAATGAATCATTTTGGTGCACCTTCAGGGACTCGAACCCTGGACCCACTGATTAAGAGTCAGTTGCTCTACCAACTGAGCTAAAGGTACATATGCCCGTATAGGTGATTTGGTTTTTGGCAGGGGTGGCAGGATTTGAACCTACGAATGCTGGAATCAAAATCCAGTGCCTTACCGCTTGGCGACACCCCTATGTGTCTTTATATTAAAGTGGGGCGGGTGATGGGAATCGAACCCACGACCTCAAGGACCACAATCTTGCGCTCTAACCAACTGAGCTACACCCGCCATATTGGTGCGCCTGAAGGGATTCGAACCCCTGACCCTCGGCTTAGAAGGCCGATGCTCTATCCAACTGAGCTACAGGTGCATAAGCAAGTTCCTTCAATGAAAGGGTTTGGAGCGGGTGATGGGAATCGGACCCACGCTACCAGCTTGGAAGGCTGGAATTCTACCATTGAATTACACCCGCAAAAATGCTACTGAAAGACAATGCTTTAAGATTTTAACAAAATAAAAAATTATTGTCAACTGTTTGCAATATAATTTTACGAAAAATTTTTTAGCGCGAAAAATTTGGATTTTTCTACGAAATATATTGATAAAAAATGAAAAATCTTTGACATATTTTTAAATAAAATGTATAATGTATTATACTCGGTAATATGGCGTGAAAAACGCCGAAGGGAGAGTTTATGTTTAAGACTATTTACAAAAACTGGATGGCAAGCGAATTACTATCGGTTAAAGAAAAAGAAGAACTTTCGGCATTGAAATCCGACAAAAAAGAGATTGAATATAGATTCGGCAAGTTTTTAGAGTTTGGCACGGCAGGAATGCGTGGGCTTATAGGGCTTGGCACGAATATGATGAATATATACACCGTTCGCCAAGCGACCCAAGGCTTAGCAGAATACATAAAAACACTTGGCGCAAAGGCAATGAAAAGGGGCGTTGTGATTTCTTACGACACAAGGCGTATGTCAAAAGAGTTTGCAACTGCATCAGCAATAGTATTAGCAAACAACGGAATTACCGTGCATGTATTTAGTGATGTGCATCCTGTTCCTATGCTATCATACGCTGTTCGCGAACTTAAAAAGGTTGCAGGTATTATGATTACTGCAAGCCACAACCCTAAAGAATATAACGGCTATAAAGTATATGGTGCAGATGGCGCACAAATGTCGCCAGAAGCAACCGAAGAAGTGGTTAAGTTTATCAATGAGATAGGCGACCCATTGTCTGAAAAAATATTAATTGACGAAGAAGGCCTTAAAAAAGTTAAAATCGTTCCAAAGTCAATTGATAAAAAGTATTATAAAACCATAAAAGCCCTTTCGCTTTCTAAAAAGGAAGTAAAAAAGGTTGGCAAAAAAATCAAACTTATTTACACACCTATTCACGGTAGTGGATATGTGCCAGTAACCACAATACTTAAAAGCATAGGCATAAGCGCAACGCTTGTTCCAGAACAAGTTAATAAAGATACCGAATTTTCAACGGTAGAAGTTCCTAATCCAGAGTGCAAAGAAGCATTAACCCTTGCAATCAAAATGGCAGACTTTAAGAACGCAGATGTAGTGTTTGGAACTGACCCTGATTGTGATAGGCTTGGCGTTGCAGTAAGGAACGATAAAGGTGAGTTTGAAGTGTTATCTGGCAACCAAACAGGAATACTTTTACTTGACTATGTATTAAGAAAGTTAAGCGAAAACGGAAAACTTTCTCAAAAAGGCTTTGCCGTTAAGAGTTTTGTTTCTACTGGTATGGCAAAACTTATTGCCGACGATTATGGCGTAGAACTTATGGAAACGCCCGTTGGATTTAAGTTTATAGGCGAAAAGATTAAACAATTTGACGATAGTGGCTTAAAGAAATTCGTGTTTGGCTTTGAAGAAAGTTGTGGATATCTTCGCGGAACGCATTGCCGTGATAAAGATGCAGTTGTTGCAAGTATGTTGTTTGCCGAAATGGTGTGCTACCTAAACTTTAAGGGCGAAACCGTTTACGGAAGATTACAAGAATTATACGCAAAATACGGTTTTGTTTTTGACACAAATGTATCAATCAAGTATAGCGGGCTAAACGCTATGAAAGAGATGAACGCAGTTGTAGATAAACTTAAAACTGTAAAAGTAGATGCAATCGGTGGATTAAAAGTTAAAGCCGTGCGCGATTATTCAAGCGCTAAAAAGATTGATGCTGATGGCACGGTTAGTGAACTTGATAGCCCAAAAACCAACGCAGTATATTACGAAATTGATGGTGGAAGTTTTGTGTGCGTTCGCCCAAGTGGAACAGAGCCAAAACTTAAAATATACTATTCGTTAAAGAGCCAAAACGAGGCAAAAGCGCAAATGCTTTTTAGAAAGGTTAAAAAGGGCTTTGAAGAACTTTTGAAATAAGTAAAAATAATAAAAACGCCCGATTGCGTAAATGCAATCGGGCGTGGCTTTCTTAAAAAAGAAGTATAAGAAATTTTAATATTTAATTTGAAAAAAAAGATAGACCTTTTTAAAATTAACAAGTATAATATAATCGGTTAAAAGATTTAGCCGATAAGGAGTTATAAAAATGAGCCGTTTATTTGGAACAGTTTCAAGGGGCGTAAGAGCACCCATCATTAAGAGTGGCGACGATATTGTTAAGGTAGTAACCGATTCGGTGTTAGAAGCATCTAAGGTAGAAGGCGTGGCTTTCCACAACAGAGATGTTGTTGCAATGACCGAAGCGATAGTAGCAAGGGCACAAGGCAACTATGCAAGTTGCGCTGATATCGCAACCGATATCAAAAATAAACTTGGTGGCGAAACCATAGGTGTTATTTTCCCAATACTTTCAAGAAACCGTTTTTCAGTTTGCCTTAAAGGTATTGCCCAAGGCGCAAAAAAGATTGTGCTTATGCTTTCATACCCATCTGATGAAGTTGGTAACCACCTTGTATCACTTGATATGCTTGATGAAAAGGGTGTAAATCCATATACTGATGTTTTAACCGAAGCAAAATATCGCGAACTTTTCGGTCATAAAAAACATACCTTTACTGGTGTTGACTATGTTGAATACTATAAAGGCTTAATTGAAGAACAAGGCGCAGAGTGCGAAATTATTTTTGCCAACAACGCAAAAGCAATTTTAAACTACACCAAAAATGTTTTATGCTGTGATATTCACACAAGGGCAAGAACCAAACGCCTATTAAAGAGCGCAGGCGCAAATGTAGTTATCGGGCTTGACGAAGTGCTTAACGCACCCGTAAACGGAAGTGGCTATAACGAAGAATACGGCTTGCTTGGTTCAAATAAATCAACCGAAGAATCGGTTAAACTTTTCCCACGCGATTGCCAACCTATTGTTGACGCAATCCAAAAACGCATTTTTGAAGCAACAGGCAAAACCGTTGAAGTTATGGTTTATGGCGACGGTGCTTTTAAAGACCCAGTTGGTAAAATTTGGGAACTTGCCGACCCAGTTGTTTCACCTGCATACACAAGTGGACTTAACGGCACACCAAACGAATTAAAACTCAAATACCTTGCCGATAACGACTTTAAAGATTTGAAAGGTGATGCCTTAAAAGAAGCAATCAAAAACGAAATCGCTAAAAAAGACGATACCGTTGTTGGTCAAATGGGCACTACCCCAAGAAGACTTACCGACCTTATCGGTTCGCTTTGCGATTTAACTTCTGGCTCTGGTGATAAGGGAACACCTATCATTTGGATTCAAGGCTACTTTGATAACTACACCACCGAATATAACGACTAATTTTATAAACAAACTAAAAGCGACGGATTTTTCCGTCGCTTTTTTTAATATTATTATAAAAAATCTGGTTTTTCAATGCCTACTAATTCATAAATTGAAACTTGATATATTTCGGCAAGTTTAAAAAGTTTTTCATATTCAGGGCGCGAAATATCGTTTTCCCAGTCGCTCACATTAGATTGATAAACACCTAATTGCTTAGCAACTTGTTTTTGTGAAAGCCCACTTTCTTTTCTGCATTTTTTAAAATATTTACCTACTTCCATATTTTTATTTTAACAAAAATGTGCTTAGCACATTGACAAATATGTGCAATGCACATATAATTATTTATAAAAATATGTGGAGCAAAGTAAGTTATGGCAGGCAATTCTAATTTGCGTAGAGCAAGCAAAGTTAAAAATGATGAGTTTTATACTCAAATTATTGATATTGAAAAAGAGATAAAACATTATAAAGAGCAATTTGAAAACAAGGTGGTTTTTTGCAATTGTGATGACCCTTATGAAAGCAACTTTTTTAAATATTTTGCAATGAACTTTAATCACTTAAAACTAAAAAAACTTATTGCCACTTGTTATGATAGTTCGCCCATAGCATATACCCAACTTAATTTTTTAGGGGAAGAAAAAACTATTCCAAATAAAAACCGCAAGGCGTATAAAATTGAAATTACTGAGGTTAAAGATTTTAATAATGATGGGGCAACCGACCTTACTGATGTTAAAACTCTTTTACTAAATGAAAAAAATGCTTTAACTATGCTAAAAGGTGATGGAGATTTTAGAAGTGAAGAGTGTGTTAAATTATTAAAAGAATGTGATATTGTTTGCACAAATCCGCCATTTTCATTATTCCGCGAATATGTGGCACAACTTATTGAACACGATAAAAAGTTTTTAATTATAGGAAATAAAAATGCAGTAACTTACAAAGAGATTTTTTCATTGTTTTCAAAAAATCGTGCTTGGCTTGGCTATAGAAATATAAATGAAGATATGTGGTTAATTGTACCAAAAGAAAAAGCATGCGAAAAAATTGTTGATGGAAAAAGGCTAAAGCATATTATGGCTTGTTGGTTCACTAATTTACCAACTACAAAGCGAAATGAAGAATTAATTTTGTATAAAAACTACACCCCAGAAGAATACCCTAATTATGATAATTATAATGCAATAAATGTAGATAAGGTTACCGATATACCCTGTGATTATTATGGTTATATGGGAGTGCCTATTACATTTTTAGATAAATATAATCCAGAACAATTTGAACTTTTGGGCATTATGAACACAGGCGAAGTAAATGTTGGTATTCGTTATGAAAATACGGCGCACGGTAGACCATTAGTTAATGGTGTGGAAAAATATTTGCGTTTAATTATAAGGAGAAAAGGAAATGAAAATTGAGTTAAAAGAAATAACTATAAGGGAAGTTGTTGAAAATTATATTGATAGCAATGAAGAAGGGGTGTATGGGTATAACGGAAAACTAAATATAAGACCAAAGTATCAAAGAGAGTTTGTGTATGATGAAAAAAAGAGAAATGCCGTTATTGAAACCATACAAAAAAACTTTCCACTTAATGTTATGTATTGGGTAAAAAATGATAACGGAACTTTTGAAGTGTTAGATGGGCAACAAAGAACAATAAGTTTTTGCCAGTATGTGAACGGTGATTTTTCTATTAATGAAAAGTTTTTTCATAACCTTACTGAAACGGAAAAAAACCAAATACTTGATTATAAACTTATGATTTATATTTGCGAAGGCAACGATAAAGAAAAGTTAGACTGGTTTAAGATTATCAACATAGCAGGCGAACAGTTAATGCCACAAGAGTTAAGAAATGCCGTATATACTGGCAGTTGGTTAACTTCGGCAAAAACATTTTTTAGTAAAAGTAATTGTGTGGCATATTTACTTGCAAAAGATTATGTTGTGGGTTCGCCTATTCGCCAAGAGTATTTACAAACGGCTATTTCTTGGATTAACAAGGGTAAAATTGAAGAGTATATGTCGCTTCATCAACATGATGTAAATGCAAATGAGTTATGGTTATACTTTAAAAATATTATTGACTGGGTTAAAATTACTTTCCCCACTTATCGCAAAGAAATGAAAGGGCTTAACTGGGGTGAGTTATACGAAAAATATTCTGACAAGCCATACGATATAAAAATATTAGAAATGCAAGTAGAAGAGTTAATGCAAGATTTTGGCGTAACAAACAAAAAGGGTATATTTGAGTGTGTGCTTGGAAATTTAAAAGACACAAAACTTCTTAACATAAGGATTTTTGATGAAAGAACAAAGCAAATTGTATATAAGCACCAAACCGAAGATGCTATTAAAAAGGGTGTTTCTAACTGCCCACTATGTGCAATAGGTAACGATAGCAATAAAACGCGCATATGGGAACTATCTGAAATGGATGCCGACCATGTGGCTGCTTGGAGCAAGGGTGGTTCTACCGATATTAAAAACTGCCAAATGTTATGTAAAACTCACAACAGGGCAAAGGGGAACAAATAAAACTAAATCCGTTTTTAACGGATGAAATCCGCCTATGGTGGATGAAATCGCTTTCGCGATGAAATCCTGCTTTGCAGGGGTGTTGTTAACGGATTTGATTTCATCCAAGGACAAATCCTTGGATTTCATCTAAACGAAGTGAAGATTTCATTGTTGCTATGCAACGATTTCATTAAAACTAATAAGCGACGGATTTTTCCGTCGCTTTATTTATAATTAAGAGTTATAGTCGTATGGTATTTTGTTTTTCTTTTCGCCTTTTAAGTTTAGTATATAACCATTTTCAACTTTGCACCACCAGTTTGGGTTGTGCCCTGATAGTGCTTCAAGAAGTTCGCTGTCGGTTATATTTGAACTTTCTATAAGTTCTAAATCTCCAACAAAAACAGCAGCACATAAGTCATCTTCTTTTGTTTGTGGATTTTCTCTATAAAAGTCAAAAGTGTTAAATCTTATTTCTGCACTTAGTATGTGACCTACATCACCTTTAAAAATTCCATCTTTTTCATATTTGTTAGAAATGATTTTTACTTTATCTAAATATTTCATTTTTGCTCCTTAACCCAGCCACCAAATGGAGTATTGTTGTGTAAGCAACCATTAGGGTAGGCTGTCCAACCTGTTTTAAATCTATATAATTTATTTTTTTTGTCTTTTTTCCCATATAATTCTAAAATAATATTTACTTTTTGCCCATTACAGTTTAGAACGCCTAATAAATAATCACCTTTCAAAAACTTATCTTTAGCATTATCGGCTATTATTTTATAAATAAAATCGGCATCACTTATATCATATCCCATATTTTTCATTAACTCTTTTTTGGATTTGTCTTGAAAAAGATATTTTGTTATTTTAGATATGGGAAAATCTAATTTAACGGTTGTTAATTCGTATTTTGTGTTTTGGCATTTGCAGTTACGGTGATAATATTCAGGTTTGTTATTATTTTTAAAAACCGTGTCGTTAAGCGCAACACATAATGCACAAGTGTTTGTAGTATCATCATCAACAGCAATTCCGTTGCAAGTTTCTATATTTTCTTTGCTGACATTTTTTCTTATAACAAACTTATCGCCATTAATTCCAAAAATATTATCTAAAATCCATTTTATATCTTCAAACATAGTATATCACAAAACCCCTTAAAAATCAAAAGTGAACTATTAAAAGTTATTTTGTGTTTATAATATAACAAAACCTTGTCTTGTCAATTAGTATATGACATCAAATAAGCAAATAATTTAAAACTAAAAGCGACGGATTTTTCCGTCGCTTTTTTCTATACTATATAATGTATATAATTATTCCAAAACTTTTTTGCAAAGCAAAAAAATATCACTTTGGCAAAAGCCAAAATATAACTTTTTGCAAAGCAAAAAATATAACTTATAAAAGTTCTTCGTTATAAATCGCCCTAATTCCACCTATAAACTTGGGGCGAACACGCGCGCATAAAATGTTTGCTTCGCCTATTTTGTTGATAGATAGGCGCAAGGGGACTGCCACTTTTTTAAGGTGCATACCTATAAGCGTTCCACCTATATCAATGCCAGCATCTGCCTTAATTTCTTCAACAACCACGGCATTTTCAAGTTTTTCGTAGGCGATAGTGGCAAGTGAGCCACCTGCTTTCTTTTGTGGCACAACATTAACTATTTCGGGGTTAATTAGTGCATTTTTGCTAACCACAATGGCACGGTTTAGGTGTTCACAGCATTGAACTGCCATAAAAATACCGTTTTTAGATAAAACTTCGTTAAACCCGTCAAAAATATCTTTGGCAGTATCTGGGTTAGAGTTAGTGCCTATTTTACTGCCAACAACTTCGCTTGTAGAACAGCCTATAACCAAAATATCGCCTTTTTTAAGGTTTGCTTTTTCAATAAGTTCGTTTGCAACTAAACTGCAAGTTTGTTTAATAGATAAATCACACATAATAATTAGTTCCTTTTTGAGTATTATATCACTATTTTTAACAAAACGCAACGGTAAAAAAACATATATAAAAGCGGCGCAAAAAAAATTAAAAAAAGTAAAAAAACACTTGTTTTTTGCTTGACTTAAAAAATTATAAATGTTAATATGTTTAGGCTATCGTGAAATTGATGGCTTTTTTTGTGGCGTTTTTTTATAAACGCTAATCGTCGCCGAAGCGACGAGATAGTAGATTGACAACTGCATAGTAAAAAAGAGAGATATGTCAAAATATCTCGAGAAAACACTTTTAATTAAAGTAGTACATTAAGGCAAAGAGCAAAAATAGACTAAAACTAATTAAGAAAGGTTAATACGAAAATAAAAAGCGTAGGAAACTTCACGAAAATTAGTCGAGTATAGTCAAGGAAAGAAAGTAAATTCGACGAATTGCTTATGCAATTTAGAAAAGATCAAGCTACAAAGAGCATACAGGAGGATGCCTTGGTACATGGCGCCGAAGAAGGACGCGACAAGCTGCGAAAAGCTACGGGGAGTCGCAAATAGACATTGATCCGTAGATGTCCGAATGAGGGAACTCACCATAAGTAATGTTATGGTATCATTACATGAATAAATAGTGTAATGAGGGGAACCTGGGGAACTGAAACATCTAATTACCCAGAGGAAAAGAAAGTAAAACAACGATTCCGAAAGTAGTGGCGAGCGAAATCGGAAGAGCCCAAACCATAGGTAGCAATATCTATGGGGTTACGGACTCCATAATCCACGAAGAATGATAGCCGAATATATCTGGAAAGATAAGCGAAAGAGGGTAAAAGCCCCGTAGGCGAAATTGTTCAGAGGGAGGGAGTATCCAGAGTACGGCGGGACACGAGGAATCCTGTCGGAATATGCGAGGACCATCTCGTAAGGCTAAATACGACCATGTGACCGATAGAGTA
>JAFTSI010000003.1 GCA_017467345.1 Clostridia bacterium | reverse complement strand
TCACGAATTTTTTGCTAAAGAAGATGAAGAAGAAAAAATCGTATTTTCAAAAAATGAGTTTATTGAAAAGGTAACCGAAGAATATGTGCTTAACTGGTTAGTTCCAAATTCGCAAAAAAATGCAATGGAGCCCGTTCATATTATTCTTAAAGAAGGCTCTACAACTGATGAAGATTTCCCACACGAAGGGGAAGAGTTTGGGTTTGTGCTTAAAGGCGAAATTGTTATAGTGTTAGGCAAACGGAAAATAAAGGTTAGAAAGGGCGAAAGTTTTTATTTTAAGGCAGATAAAGTGCATTTAATTGTTAACAAAGGAAAAATACCTGCCGAGTTTATTTGGGTTTCATCCCCACCAAGTTTTTAAATTAGAGAGGATTAAAATGGCAAACGAAAAGAAAGAAAAGATAATTGAACTTATCGGTATTAAAAGAGAGTTTGAAGATGGCACAGTTGCCGTTGACAATGTTGATTTATATGTAAGAAAGGGTGAGTTTATAACCTTTTTAGGGCCTTCTGGTTGTGGTAAAACCACCACACTTAGAATGATAGCAGGTTTTGATAAGCCAACCGAAGGAAAAATACTACTTAATGGCGAAGATATTAGTAATTTGCCACCAAATATGCGCCCTATTAATACTGTATTCCAAAGATACGCGCTTTTCCCACACCTTAATGTTTACGATAATATTGCATTTGGCTTAAAACTTAAAAAACAAAAGGTAACTTATCAAGATGAAAATGGCAATGAAATTGTTAAGATTGAAAAGTTATCTAAGGGTGAAATCGCTCAAAAGGTAGAAAAGGCTCTTAAAATGGTTGACCTTGAAGGCTTTGAGAAGCGTAGCGTTGCAACGCTTTCAGGTGGTCAACAACAAAGGGTAGCAATTGCAAGAGCAATCGTTAACGAACCTAAAATATTGTTGCTTGATGAACCACTTGGCGCATTAGACCTTAAAATGAGAAAAGATATGCAACTTGAACTTAAAGAGATGCATAGAAAACTTGGTATTACTTTTATTTATGTAACTCACGACCAAGAAGAAGCGCTTACTATGAGCGACACTATCGTTGTTATGAAAGATGGTGTTATTCAACAAATAGGCACTCCAACCGATATTTATAACGAACCTAAAAACTCTTTTGTTGCCGACTTTATTGGCGAAAGCAATATATTTAGTGGAACGATGGTAGGTGATAAAAAGGTTAGGTTTATAGGCTATAACTTTGACTGTGTAGATGAATTTGAAAAGAACGAAAAAGTAGATGTAGTTGTTCGTCCAGAAGATATTTTCCTTATGGATGCCGATAAAGGACAAGTAAAAGGAAAAATTATTAGTTCAATCTTTAAGGGTGTTCACTACGAAATGGTTATGCTTGTTGGCAAAACCGAAGTAGTTATTCAAGACACCGTTGAAAGAAAGGTTGGCGAAGAAGTATCTATTATAATTAAACCTAACGATATTCACATAATGAGTAAAGAGTTTACTTCTAATAAATACCTTGGCTACATTACCAAAAAGAATACCGTTGTGTTTGGCGATGGCGAGTTTGAGTGTGATGTAACTCAACTTTATCCAAACTCTTTCTTAGATGATGAAGGTTATTTAATTACTGCCGAAGGCGAAAAGATTGACCTAACTGATGTTGATGTAAATGTAGAAGTGGGCTTAAAAGATATTGAAATTAGTGATGACCAAGAAAAAGGCGGCGCGATAGGTAATATCATTTCAATTATTTATAAGGGCGACCACTATCAACTTATCGTTAGAACTGATGAAAACGAAGAAGATTATGTTTTTGACACCGAATATACTTGGAATGTTAACGATAGAGTGTCAATAATTATACCAAAAGAAAAAATCAAACTTACCTTAAAGCAGGAGATTAAAAAATGAAAAATCCCGCAAAAGAAATAAAAAGGGAAGCATTTGAAAAAGAGTTTAAGTCAAAAAGATTTAACTTTGGCTTTTCAAGAAAGCACTTATGTATTCCTTACGCATTGTTTTTGGTATTGTTTGTAATTTTTCCATTACTTTTAGTGGTTTTTTACGCATTTACCGATGCAAACGGCTCATTTTCAGTTTACAACTTTATAGAGTTTTTTAGTAACCCTACAAAACTTAGCACACTTTTAATAAGCGTTTTAGTAGCGCTTGCCGTAACATTGATTTGCCTAATTATTGCATATCCAACGGCAATGATTTTATCTAAAATGAGTAAACACACGGCGTTTATTTGCCTAATGCTTTTTATAACGCCTATGTGGATTAACTTCGTTTTGCGCGCTATGGCAATGAAAGAATTATTTTATCTAATTCACTTACCTATGGGCAGTTTTGCAAGCATTGTTGCGCTTGTATATGACTTTTTGACCTTTATGATTATGCCACTTTATTCAACTTTAATAAAAATGGATAAGAGTTTAGAAGAAGCGGCTTTAGACCTTGGCGCAAACAAAGTAAAGGTATTTACTTCGGTAACCTTACCACTTTCAATGCCCGGTATTTTAAGTGGCGCAATGATGGTATTTTTACCTGTTATGAGTTGCTATGTTATTACCGACGCGTTTAGGGGTAACAACGGATTTTCAGTTATAGGCAAACTTATCGCTTGGAACTTCGTTGGCGAAAACGGAACACTTGTAAATGTAAATGGTGGCGCAGTAATAGCACTTGTTATGCTTATAATAATGTTTGTATCTATGTGGATGACTGGTGGCTTTAAAAGCGAAAACGCAGGAAGGGGGACTAACTTATGATTAAAAAGTTCTTTGCCCGTGGTTGGGTGTTCTTAGTTCTTGCCTTTATTTATATTCCTATTTTTATTCTTATCGTTTACAGTTTTAACAACGGCAAAACGATAGGTGTGTGGGAACAGTTTTCGTTTAAGTGGTATGGTAAACTTGGTGAAATTAAAGATGTAGTATTAAATACGGTATTGCTTGCAGTAATTTCGGCAACGATTGCCACTATTCTTGGCACGCTTGGTGCAATAGGCTTATATTATAGTAAAGGAAAGTTTGGCAAGGTAGTTAATGGCGCATCACAAATCCCAGTTGTAAACTCTGAAGTAGTAACTGCTTGCGCGCTTGTAATGTTATTTATGATTATAGGTGCAGAGCATCGTTCTCTTTTTGGCTTATATGTTGGACATATTGTTTTAACTGCTCCTTTTGTAGTTTTATCAGTTATACCAAAACTAAAACAAATGGATAGCAGTTTATATGAAGCGGCTTTAGACCTTGGAGCAACTCCTACTCAGGCGCTATTTAAGGTAGTATTGCCAGAAATACTCCCTGGTGTATTTACTGGATTTATGCTTGCAGTAACCTTATCGCTTGATGATTATATTATTACGGCAACCCTTGCTCCATTAGGCTACGACACCATAAGCACGGCAGTTTATAAGGCGATTGCTTTAACTACCGAAAAGGCAAGCGAACAAGTTCCTATTTATAGAGCGCTTACTACTGTTATATTCATTATTACTTTATCGGTAGTTGTAATATCAAATGTTAGGGCTCAAAAAATAGCAAAAAGAAAGGGGGTAAAATAATATGAAAAAATCCCTTTTCCAAAAATTAACTTTTGTTTTAGTTGCTTTTTTCCTTTTGACTTTTACGCTTTCGTTTTTTAACAAAGGCTTGGTTAAAGCAAAAGCAGTTGAAAACGAAATAACAGTATTTAGTTGGGAAGACTATATTGACGAAGAACTTTTAACAGAGTTTGAAGATGAGTTTGGTATTAAAGTTAACTATTATACATTCGCCACAAACGAAGAAATGTATAATGAGTTAAAGAAAGCGCCAGATAAAGTTGACCTAATTTGCCCATCTGAATATATGATTATGAAGATGGTTGATGAAGGCTTAATAAAAAAATATACTATGCCAGATTCTTACGCAAATTATGGCTCATCTTACATTAAAAAGGTGTTTGATGGAATTAAGGTTGGCGAAAACGGTGCAGAAAAACTTTCAGACTATGCTATAGGGTATATGTGGGGAACAATGGGTTTCCTATATAATATGGATAATGTAGATGCCGAAGACCTAAAACATTGGAATGGTATTTGGAACGAAAAGTATAAAAACAAAACCACAATTAAAGATAGTGTAAGAGATACTTATATAATGGTTTTAGGCTATGTTTATGAGCAAGAACTACTTGCGCTTGACAAAACGGACAAAACTGCCTACAACAACGCTTTAACGGCTATTTTTAATAGCACAGATGATGTTTCAATTGAAAAGGTTGGCACGGCACTTGCTGAACTTAAAGACTATATATATGGCTACGAAGTAGATAGTGGCAAAAGTGATTTATTGACTGGTAAGATTGATATCAACTTTGCTTGGAGTGGTGATGCAGTATATACTATGGACTTAGGTGATGAAGCAGGCCTTAACATAGGATATATCGTTCCAGAAGAAGGCAGTAATGTATGGTTTGATGGTTGGGTAATGCCAAACGGCGCAAATGAAACTAATGCAGGCAAGTTCTTAGATTTTATTAGTAAGCCTGAAAACGCTGTAAGAAATATGGAATATATCGGCTACACAAGTTGTGTTGCAGGTGATGAAGTATTTGATAATGCAGTAAGTTGGTATAGTGCCGAAAGCGAAGTAATATCGGCTACTGAATACGCAGAATTAGATGCCGAAGAGCAAGCCGAATATGGTTTATATGATGGTGAGTATTACTGTGCTATAGATGTTGATGAAAACGAAAACAATATTTATGGAATACTTACTAATGATGGCGCAGGCGTATATCTTAAAACCTTTACATTAGACGGCGGAGTTATGGGAAATATCGGTAGCGAAGAAGTGTTTGCCGTTGACCTTAAATATTTCTTTGACGAAACTGATACTACTGGTAAATATGTAATTTACACAACTGAAATGGGTAGGCAATTATTTGCACAATATGCAGATGAAGAAACCATTAATAGATGTGCCGTTATGAACAACTTTGATGATGCCACCTTAGAAAAAATAAACGCAATGTGGAATAGAGAAAAACTTATAACTCTACCAACATATGTTTTGATAATTATAGGTGTGTTAATTGTTTTAATGGTTGTGGCATTTATTCTTTATAAATATAAAGATAAATTGTTCGTTAAGAAAATACCCGATGCCGATAAACCTAAAACAAAAAATGGCTTAAAGGTAATAAAGAAAGAAATGTTATAAAAGAAAAAACCGTTGCATGTGCAACGGTTTTTTCTTTTTAAAAATCCCAAGATGGAATATATTCAGTATCTGCGCTTTTTATCTTTTGATAAAATAAATTATTTATATCAAGGCTCATAGCATAATCTAAAACACTTTCATATTCGCGTTTTGTTATTTTTCGTTTTAGTTCAGGAAACTTTTCAATATCGCCAAACGGGGTGTATTGACTCATAATATTTAAGTATGCATTTTCTTTAATATCGTTAAAGAAATCAATAATTTTTTTGCTATCGGCAGTGTTTTGTGGTAAAACTAAATGCCTTACTATTGTGCCTGATAGCATTTTTCCATTTTCGTTAAACTTTATGGGCTTTTTAGCCATAAATGATATTGCCTTGCTTGCCACATCAAAATAATTACTTTTGCCACTATATCTTTTAGAAATAGTAGAGGAATAGTATTTTAAATCGGCAAGGTAAATATCAATATACTCATTAATCTCTTTAAGCACTTTGGTATTTTCGTAAGAGTGAGTGTTGTAAACGATAGGAATATTAGGTCTATATAACTTAAGCGCTTCAACAATTTCTTTTGAATAGTGAGTGGGGTTAACCAAATTAATGTTTTCAGCACCCATATCTTCAAGTTCTTTAAAGATATTAGATAACTCTAAAACACTTATATTTTTGCCCCTTAAGTTTCGTGAAAGTTCATAGTTTTGGCAAAACACACATTTAAGCGAACACCCACAAAAGAAAATTGTTCCAGAGCCGTTTTTATGCGAAATGCACGGCTCTTCGTATGGGTGAAGGTAATATTTAGCAATTTTAATGCCACCAGTTCTTCCACAAAAACTATTTGTAGCACAACCGTTAGGGCATAGCGAACATTTTTCCATATTAATCTAACTCAAACGCACCAGTATAAAGTTGGTACTATTTGCCTTTTAATGCAACTAATTCTTCGTGAGTTCCGCGCTCAATAATATTGCCGTATTCTAAAACCATAATAACATCACTATTTTGAACGGTTGAAAGCCTATGTGCAATAACAAAAACTGTTCTACCTTCCATAAGCCTATCAGTTCCTTTTTGAACAAGCGATTCAGTTCTTGTATCAATTGATGATGTTGCTTCATCTAAAATCATTACAGGCGCATCTTTAACGGCTGCACGGGCGATAGATAAAAGTTGCCTTTGTCCTTGTGAAAGGTTTGCGCCATCAGCAGTAAGCATAGTGTTATAGCCATCAGGTAGCCTTGTAATAAAATCGTGTGCGTAAGCAAGTTTTGCTGCGTTTATGCACTCTTCATCAGTTGCATCAAGCCTGCCATACCTAATGTTATCCATAACTGTTCCAGTAAATAGGTTGGTGTCTTGTAATACTATGCCAAGCGAACGCCTTAAATCGGCTTTTTTGATTTTATTAATGTTTATACCGTCGTATCTAATTTTGCCGTCTGCAATGTCGTAAAAACGGTTAATAAGGTTGGTTATGGTCGTTTTTCCTGCGCCAGTAGAACCAACAAAGGCAATTTTTTGACCGGGCTTTGCATAAAGCGAAACATCATGTAAAACAATTTTTTCAGGAACATACCCAAAATCAACATTAAACATTTGAATATCACCTTTAAGTTGGGTGTAGGTAACAGTCCCGTCGGCTTTATGTGGATGTTTCCAAGCCCATTTTCCAGTTCTTTCGGTAGTTTCCGTAATTACGCCATTTTCATCAATATTGCAATTAACTAAGGTAACATAACCATTATCTTCTTCGGGGGCTTCATTCATAAGAGCCATAATTCTTGATGCACCTGCTAAGCCCATAACGATAGAGTTAATTTGTTGTGATGATTGCGATACATTACTTGTAAATTGCTTACAAATAGGTAAAAACGAAATAATTATAATTAAAAACTCTGTAATAGTAACATCTTTAAGTCCAGAAAGTGATAGGTTAGGCACACTAATAACTGCCAAAAGCCCACCGATAAAGGCAACTAAAACATATAAAATGTTTCCAAGGTTGTTCATTATAGGCATTAAAACATTGGCAAAGGTGTGCGCTTTAGTTGCATCACTTGCAAGTTGTTCGTTTTTTGCATCAAAATCAATTTTTGCTTGTTCTTCGTGGCAGAAAACTTTAACAACCTTTTGACCTTGCATCATTTCTTGAATAAAGCCTTCCTCTTCGCCAAGCGATATTTGTTGTTTAACAAAATATTTAGCAGAGTTTCCGCCTATAAGTTTTGTTACCAAAAACATTATTGCTACGCCAAAGAAAATAACAAGCGATAGCCAAATACTATGTGAAAACATAATTACAAGCAATGTTATAACACTAATGATTGCTTGATAAAGGTGGGGTAGGCTTTGCGATACTAATTGCCTTAAAGCATCAGTATCGTTGGTGTAGTTGCTCATAATGTCGCCAGTTTTATGAGTGTCAAAGAACTTAATGGGTAATGATTGCATTTTGTTAAACAATGAAGTTCTTGTTTGATGTAAAAACCTTTGAGTAAGTATTGCTATAAAACGGGTTTGTAAAAATGATGATACAACCGCCGTCATATAAACAACGCCCATAGTAATAAAAATCTTAAGCAAATCACCCCAAACGGCTTCAAGGCTTTGTAATCTTAATCCTTCGGTAATAGTTGCTAAAAGTCTACTTAAAAACAATGATGAAAACACACTTACAATACCTGTTATAGTAACACAGGTAAAAACGGTAATCATAAGTAGTTTGTTATTAACGAATAGGCTTTTTAATAATTTTCCTAAAGTGCCTTTTACGGCAGTTGGTTTGCGACTATTTTTAAGGCTTGTAGTTTTTCGTGGCATACCTTTCATATTATTTCGCCTCCTTTTGGTCTTTCTTCAACTTGTTTTGCGAATAATATAAATCTTTATATATATCGTTGTTTTCAAGAAGTTGTTCGTGCGTGCCTATTGCTTGAATGCGCCCACAATCCATAATAACAATTTTATCGGCCTCTTCAATTGACGCTATTCTTTGAGCGATAATAATTTTAGTAGTGGAGGGGATATACTTTTTAAGTGCCGCCCTAATTAAACTATCGGTTTTGGTGTCAACTGCGCTTGTAGAGTCATCTAAAATGAGTATTTTAGGCTTTTTAAGCAATGCTCTTGCAATACAAAGCCTTTGTTTTTGACCACCAGAAACATTTACGCCACCTTGTTCAATAAAGGTATCGTATTTATCTGGGAAAGAAGAAATAAAATCGTGCGCGCCTGCTTGTTTGCAAGCATCAATCATTTCTTCGTCGGTAGCATTTTTGTTGCCCCAACGCAAGTTTTCTTTAATAGTTCCAGAAAACAATACATTTTTTTGTAAAACCATAGCAACGCTATCTCTTAAGGCTTGTAAATCGTATTCTTTAACATTTATATTAGAAACTAATATTTCGCCTTCGGTTGCATCGTAAAGGCGTGGAATAAGTTGAACAAGGCTTGACTTACCGCTACCTGTTGAACCTATAATACCAACAGTTTCGCCTGACTTGATTTCTAAATTGATATCTTCAAGCGCACTCCTTTCGGCTTTTGCAGAATATTTAAATGAAACATCTATAAACTTAACGCTACCATCTTTAATATTAGTGATAGCATTTTCTTTTGAAGTAAGGGTGCTTTGTTCATTAAGAACTTCGGCAATACGCTTAGCAGATGCAACACTCATAACAATCATAACCATAACCATTGAAAGCATCATAAGGCTCATCAATATTTGAAATGAATATGTCATAAAACTTTGTAATTGTGTAAGTTCTAAAGCCTGTTGGTTGGTATTAACTATTAAAATTGAGCCAACAACATAAAGGCAAATTAAACCTGCATAAACGCAAAAGTTCATAATAGGGGTGTTAAGAGCAACTAATTTTTCTGCTTTAGTAAAACTCTTCATAACATCTTTTGATGCTTTGTCAAATTTATCTTTTTCGTGTTCTTCTCTTACATACGATTTTACAACGCGCATACCCCTAACATTTTCTTCAACAGATTCGTTAAGCGCGTCGTATTTATGGAAAATACGGTGGAAAAAGGGGATTGCTTTAACCATAATAATGGTTAAACCAGTTACCAAAATGGGAATAATGCATATAAAAATTAGCGCCATTCTTGCGTTAAGTAAGAAAGACATTGTTAGTGAGAATATGAACATAAATGGCGAACGGATTGCCGTTCTAATAATCATCATATATGCCATTTCAACATTAGTTACATCAGTTGTAAGCCTTGTAACCATGCTTGATGTGGAAAACTTATCAATATTTGCAAAAGAAAAGTCTTGAATTCTATAATACAAATCCTTTCTTAGGTTCTTTGCGAAACCACTTGACGCAACCGCCGTAAACCTACCTGCAAACACGCCACAAGCAAGTGAGCAAAGGGCAAGTAATAAAAGAATTAAACCATACTTAATAATCTCTCTAAGTAAATCTTCTTGACCAACATGCTCAATTCTATCTAAAAGTAAGGTCATAACAAGTGGAATAAGACACTCAAAAATAACCTCAATCATAACAAATAGTGGTGCAAGAAAAGAGGGTTTCTTGTATTCTCTAACAGATTTTAAAACTGTTTTAAAGGCACTAAATGTGCCTATGCCTTCATTGTTTTTTGTCATTTTATTCTCCTTTAGCAAAGATGTCTATAATAAGATTAGTGTTAGGAAACTGTATTTTACCTTGAATTTGTTTTGGTGCAAGTATGTATGTTAAGGTAGACCCCTTAATTATTGCTAAAAATAATCTTGTTAACTCTTTAGCGGTATATTTTGTTGAAAACTCACCACATTTTTGACCATTTTCAAAAAACTTTTCAAATGCTTCATAAGGCGAAAATCCACTCTTTGTCATAGGTGGGGTAAGACCTTGTTCTTTAAGCGAAAAACTTTGAGAAATAAATAGGTAAAAATAATACCCATAATTTTCATCATTTTTAATATCGTAGTATAAACTATCAATAACTATGCGAAGTTTTTCAATATAAGAAGAAACGCCGTCCATTTTTTCTTTGATTATAATATTTGTGTTTTCTTGATTGTGTTTTAACACTTCATCAAAAAGGTCTTTTTTGTTTTTGAAATAATGATAAAAAAGCCCGTGACTGCAACCAACTTTTTTAACAATATCGTCAACTGTTGTGCTTTCATAGCCTTTTTCGCAAAAAACTTTTAGCGAAGCATTAATAATGTTTTGTTTTCTAATTTTTTTCATATCGTTGTTTTTTTCAATAGATTTTGTCATATAATCTCCTAATGTTGACAAAAAAGTCAATTTACTTTATTATATTCATAATAACAAAAACTGTCAATCAAAAACCGGTTCCTTTTTCTTAAAACAATAAACAAAAAAACGCTTTAATTGTAAAGCGTTTTGATTTTTTATATAATTTATTTTAATAAATAGGGAAGAGCCGATTCAAAGTCAACACCATACCAGTTATGGTTTTTGTTTTCAACTGTTTTTTGAATTGATAAAACAGTAAAATCAACGGCAGTTTTTAATGCGCCATATAAATCGTTTGAAGTGGTTAATGCTCCGCAGAGCGAACTTGCAAAAACATCACCTGTGCCATGGAAACTTTCAGGTAATTTTTCACGGTAATATGAAAAATATTCGCCAGTTTCACTATTAAATGCGTAAACACCTAAAAGATTTTCTTTCCCTTTTGGCGATACCCCTGTAAGAACGGCAGTTTTTACACCAAGTGCGCAAAGTTTTTTTAATAAATCTTTAATATATTCTTCATCATATCCACTTGCGATATATGGGGTGTGTAGCATAAATGATGCTTCGGTAAGGTTAGGCACAATAACATCAGCATTTTTGCAAAGCAAAGCCATTTCGTCGGCAAAAGTTTGGTCAAAACCAGAATAAAGTTTTCCATTGTCGCCCATAACAGGGTCAACTAAAATAAAATTATCTTTGGTTTTGAAAGTTTTAAAAAGTTCACTTATAATGCTAATTTGTTTTGATGAGCCTAAATATCCAGTATAAATAGCATCAAATGAAATATTTTCTTTTTGCCAAGCATTGCTAATTTTTTCAATTTCGTCAGTTAAATCGCAAAAAGTAAAGTTTTTAAATGCTGTGTGCGTTGATAAAACGGCAGTAGGAATAACTGATGTTTCAACGCCAAATGCCGAAATGATAGGCAAGGCAACTGTAAGTGAGCATTTGCCTACGCAAGATATATCTTGAATTGTTAACGCTCTTTTCATATTATTCTCCTTGGCTAAAAACTTCATCAAAAAGTTCTAATTTAGATGCTTTAAGCACCTTAGTGATAATTGTTGGTGTAAGTTTAGGGAATAGTCTACCAAAAAGTGTCATACTTCTTCCATCAAAACCCATAACAATTCGCTTTTTCTTTTTCGCAATGCCTTTAACCATTTTCTTGCAGGCTTTATCAACAGGCATCATAAGTTTTTGAATTAGTTTATTGTTTTTATCGCTTACACTCATTTTGTGTAAAATGTTTGTTTTAATAAATCCAGGGTATATGCCACCAACATATATTTGCTTTCTATAATCTTGGCAAAGTGTTTCGGTAAAACCCCTAACTGCAAACTTTGTTGCGCAATACATACTTTCGCCAACTACGGCGCACATTCCCGCGGCGCTTGCAACATTAACTATTGCAGGCGTTTTTGACTTTTTAATTAAAGGCAATAGGTAATGAACGGCATTTACAACCGACAAAAAGTCGGTATTAACAATTTCGGTAATTTCTTCTTGAGTGTAATCGCCAAACTTCTTAAATGGCAACATAAAACCTGCGTTGTTAATTAAAACATCAATTTGTATATTTTCGCTAACTAAATAATTATAAAAGTTAGTCCAGTTTTCCTTAACCGAAACATCAAAAAGTTTATAGGTAAAATTAACTTTTTTATCGCCCAAAGTTTCAAGGTTTTTAAGAAGTTTTTGTTCGTTTCTTGCTATGCCTATAATTTTACAATCATATTTTTCAATAAGCATTTTTGCAAGAGTAAAACCTATTCCACCACTTGCGCCAGTTATAACAACAGTTTTTTGATATAAATAATTCTTTTTGCTCATAAAATTATCCTTTCAAAAAAATTATATCACTATGTGATATATAATGCAATTGAATAAGCAAAAAAATATAAAGCGAAACTCAATTACACTTGAAAATAGTATGGCAATATGTTATAATAATTACAACTATAATTTTGGTGTTTTATGGAAAATATTCAGCGTTTAATGTCAAAACTTAATAAAGACCAAATTGAACCCGTTTTAGATACTGAAGGCGCAGTTTTGGTAATTGCAGGTGCAGGTAGTGGTAAAACAAGTGTTTTAACCACAAGGATTGCGCATTTAATAGTGGATAAGTGTGTATCGCCCGAAAATATTTTAGCAATAACTTTTACAAACAAAGCGGCAAACGAAATGAAAGAGCGTTTGATGAAGATTGTTGGCAATGTTGCGGGAATGTGGGTTTGCACAATTCACAGTATGTGCGTAAAAATCCTTAGAAGTGCTATTAGTTTAATCGGTTACGATAAAAACTTTACTATTTATGATGAAACCGATAAAGAAAAAGCATTAAAGCGTGTTTTTGAAGACCTTGCAATTAAAGATGATAAGTTATTAAAAACTGCTAAAAATATTATTTCAAACGCTAAAAACGATTGTTTAAGCCCAGAAGAATGGAAAAAAGAAAACCTTGAGTTTAATCTTTGTGAGCAGATTTTTGCCGTTTATAGCGCTTATGAAAACTATTTAAAAAGCAATAATGCGCTTGATTTTGATGATTTGTTATGCAAAACCTATGAACTTTTTGTTCGTTGCCCAGAAATTGCCGATTATTATGCAGATAAGTTTAAGTATATTCACATTGATGAGTTTCAAGATACAAACAAGGTTCAATATTTAATCGCGCAAAGATTATCTTTAAAGCACGGCAATATTTTTGTTGTTGGTGATGAAGACCAAAGTATTTATAGTTGGCGTGGCGCAAAGGTTGAAAACATTTTAAACTTTGATGATGTTTATCGTGGTGCTAAAATATATAAACTTGAAAGAAACTATCGTTCAACAAAAAAGATACTTGAACTTGCAAACGTTATTATTGATAATAACAAAATGCGTAGGGGCAAAAAGTTATGGACGGATAATGACGAAGGTGTAAGAGTTGAAACCTTTGTTGGGAACGACGAAAATAACGAAGCGCAATATGTTGCAATCCAAATTAAAAACTTGATGCAACGAAGCGATATGAAATATAGCGATTTTGCAGTATTTATGCGAATAAATGCCTTATCGCGCGCATTTGAACAAGAGTTTACTAAGTATGGTATTCCATACAAAATATACGGTGGTTTTAGGTTTTTTGAAAGAAAAGAAGTTAAAGACCTTTTGTCGTATGTAAAAGTAGTGATTAACCCTAAAGATGACGAATCGTTTATTCGTGCCGTTTCTACGCCAAAGCGTGGCATAGGCGATAAAACTATAGCAGAACTCCGTGAATTTGCAGTTGGCAGAAAATGTGGAATGTATGAATGTTTAGATGATATTGATGAGGCAGGTTTTTCTTCGGCGGTTGTTAGGAAACTTACTATTTTTAAGTTGATGCTTGATGAGTTTAAGGAAACTGCTCAAAGAGAAAACTCTGTGTTTTTGCTCAAAAAAATTATAGAAACAACATCTTTTAACGATATGTTTGCCGAAAAAACGGAAGAAAACCGTTCAAGGCTTATGAATATAAACGAACTTCTTAATGTGGCAGAGTTGTTCCATAAAGATAACGAAGGCGCAAATGTAAGTGATTTTGTAAACTCCGTAACTTTAAGTAGTGATACCGATGAAATTACCGATGGCGATTTTGTTACCGTTGCAACAATCCACGCAGTAAAAGGCTTGGAGTTTCCTTGTGTTTTTGTTAGTGGGCTTGATGAGAGTATTTTGCCTGTTGCTTCGCGCGAAGCCGATGAAATTGAAGAAGAGCGCAGGCTTATGTATGTTGCCGTAACCCGTGCAAAACAAAGGCTATACTTAACAAGGGCAATAAGTAGATATTTATACGGGCAAAGAAGTTTTATGACCCCTTCAAGATTTTTGAAAGAAGGTCAATCGGTTTTAGGTGGTAAAACGCCAACTTTTGGAGATAATAACGGTGTAAGGGGAGAAAAAAAGAGTTATTCTGTTGATATTGACGATAATTCTACCACATCTTCACACGGATATTCTTCAAACTATGCAAAGAGTATGCTTAACCGTAGTATGCCAAAAGTTAATGAAAATAGGGCAAATAGTGGCGAATATGCTATAGGCATTAAAGTTGCCCATAAAAAGTTTGGAATAGGCACGGTTGTTGGTATAAAAGGCTCTGGCGATAATTTAATAGCAGATGTTGCGTTTAAGGGCATAGGAATTAAATCATTAAGCGTTAAATACGCGCCAATGGAAATAGTAAAATAGGTAAATATATGGATAGAATGAGAGAGGTTGTTGACCTTCTTAACAAATATGCTCACGAATATTATGTTTTAGATAATCCTACCGTTTCTGATATAGAATACGATAGGCTTTATGATGAACTAAAAAAACTTGAAAGTGATAGTGGAATAGTATATTTTGATTCGCCAACAAGAAGGGTTGGTGGAGAGCCTATTTCTGCTTTTAAAAAGCACAAACATTTACAAAAATTATATAGTTTAGATAAGGCTACAACCATTGAAGAAATTATCGCTTTTGATAAGCGAATTAATAAGAGCGAAAGCCAACTTGAATATACAGTTGAATATAAGTTTGATGGGTTAACAATTTGTTTAACTTATGAAGATGGAAAGTTTGTTCGCGCAACTACAAGGGGAAATGGAAGTGAAGGGGAAGATGTTACAGCCCAAGTTTTAACCATTAAAAGTTTTCCATTAACCATTGATTTTAAAGACACAATTGAAGTTCAAGGCGAAGCGATTATTAGTCTTTCAGTTTTAGATGAATATAATAAAACTGCAAAAGAGCCACTTAAAAATGCGCGTAATGCGGTAGCAGGCGCAATAAGAAATCTTGACCCAAAAGTTACCGAAAAACGCAAGGTTGAGATTATGTTTTATAATGTAAACTATGCTAAAAATCATAACTTTAATTCTCAAGTAGAGTGCGTTGAGTTTTTAGTTAAACACGGCTTTAAAGTGCACCCATTTTTGCGTGTTATAAGGGGCGTGGATGGTGTTATGTCTGCTATAAATGAAGTGGAAAACACCAGAAAAAACCTTGATATTTTAACTGATGGTGCAGTTGTTAAAATTAACGATTTTAAAAAGAGAGATGAACTTGGTTTTACCGATAAGTTTCCCCGTTGGGCAATTGCTTTTAAGTTTGAAGCAGAAGAAATTACCACCATTTTAAAAGACATTAAATGGCAAGTTGGTAGAACTGGAAAACTTACCCCACTTGGCATATTAGAACCAGTTGAACTTGCAGGCGCAACAGTAAGAAAAGCCACCCTAAACAACTTTGGCGATATTGAAAGAAAAAAGGTAAAAATAGGCGCAAGGGTTTTAGTTAGAAGAAGTAATGAAGTTATTCCTGAAATACTTGGCGCAACTGAATATTACGAAAATTCAAAAGATGTTATTAAGCCAAATGTATGCCCATTTTGTGGAAGTGAAATAGTAGAGATAGGCGCAAATTTATTTTGCCCAAATGAAAAGTGTAAGCCAAGAGTGGTGGCAAAACTCACTAACTATGCTTGTAAAAATGGCGTTGATATTGAAGGGTTTAGTGAAAAAACAGCATCACTTTTATTTGATAAATTTGGCGTAGAAAAGTTTAGTGATTTGTATAAATTAAGCCGTGAAAAAGTGTTGGAACTTGAAGGATTTAAAGATGCAAAAACTAATAATTTATTTGATGCTATTGAAAATTCAAAAAAACCATCACTTGCAAACTTTATTTATGCGCTTGGAATTGAAAATATAGGCAAAAAAACTGCCAAAGATTTGGCAGAAAAATATCAAAATATTAACGCTTTAGCAAATGCTAATTTAGAAGATTTAGTTCAAATTGAAGATGTTGGCGAAATTGTAGCAAAAAGCATTTTTGATTATTTTAACAACCAAAATAACATTGACGAAATTACCAAACTTTTATCGCTTGGTGTTGAGCCCATTTTTGAAAGTGCAATAGGCGAAGGTGTGTTTAGTGGCGAAAAGGTTGTTTTAACAGGAACTTTAACTGATTTTAAGCGTGATGATGCGCAAAAAATTATAGAAAAGTTGGGTGGAACGGTTGTTGGAAGTGTATCGAAAAACACTACAATGGTGCTTGCAGGCGAAAATGCGGGCAGTAAATTAGATAAGGCTAAAGCCTTAAATATAAAAATTATCACGGAAAACGACTTTAAATCGCTTATAAAAACTTGAAAAAATTGTTTTAATGTGTTAAACTTTTACTAAACTTAGAGAAAGGGGCTTTATTTATGCTCAGTATGACCGGTTACGGCAAAGCAGAATATAACGAAAATGGCGTTCAACTTGTTGTTGAAATTAAAACGGTTAATAACCGTAATTTTGACTTAAATGCTAAAATGCCACGCGCTTTTTTAGAGTTTGAAAATGCTATTAGAAAGGTAGTTGCAGAATATGTTTTGCGTGGAAGAATTGACCTTTTTGTTAATTTTGCCGATAAACGCGAAAAAGAAGGTAGTGTTGAACTTAATTTAGAAAAGGCAAAAGCATATTTAACCGCAGCAAAATCTCTTAACGAAAACTTAAATGTTGAAAACGATTTAACGGCAAGTGTTTTACTTCGTATGCCCGAAGTTTTAACGGAAAATACTGTTGCAGATGTTAAAGAGTTTGAAGAAGTTTTACTTGAACTTGTTAAAAAGGCTTGTGAAAACCTTAACTTGATGAGAAAGGTAGAAGGCGAAAAACTTTGCGCCGATATGCTTGCAAGAATTGATAATATTTCATCTTTAAGAGAAAAAATTAAAGAGCGCGCTCCAAAAGTTGCTTTAGAATATAAAGAAAAACTTAAAAATCGTATTGAAGAAGCACTTTCAGGCGTTCAATATGATGAAACAAGGCTTCTTAACGAAGTTGCTTTTTACACCGATAAAGTTAATATTGATGAAGAACTTACAAGGCTTTCATCACATATTGAGCAATTCAAAAGCATTTTGCCTCAAAAAGGTTGTGGTAAAAAACTTGACTTTTTAATGCAAGAGTTTAACCGTGAATCTAACACCATTTGTTCAAAATCAAATGATGTTGAAGTAACTTCTTATGCTTTAGCATTAAAGAACGAAATAGAAAAAGTAAGGGAACAGGTGCAAAACCTTGAATAATCAAAATGTTTTAGTGGTTTTGTCTGGTCCGTCTGGTGTTGGTAAAGGCACTTTGGCAAAACTTATAGTTGAAAAAGAAAAAGATATTGCTTTAAGCATTTCTTGCGCTACGCGCAATCCAAGGGTGGGCGAAGTTAATGGTAGAGAATACTTTTTCATTTCTAAAGAAGAGTTTAAGAAAAAAATTGAAAATGGTGGCTTTTTAGAGTATAGCGAACATTTTGAAAACTACTATGGAACTCCCAAAGATTTTGTTTTAGAAACACTTAAAAGTAAAAATGTTTTGCTTGAAATTGATGTTAACGGTGGGCTTGAAGTTAAAAAGAACTTTGAAAAGGCGCTTTTGATTATGATTTTACCCCCATCAATTGAAGAAATTCGCAAAAGATTGATAGGTAGAGGCACCGAAACTGAAGAGAAAATTAACCTTCGTATGGAAAGAATTGAATACGAACTTGGTAAAAAAGAACTTTACGATTATTCGGTTGTGAACGATAATTTAGATGTTTGCGCTGATGAAATTATAAAAATTATAAAAATAGAGCGTTCAAAATTGAACGAACAATAAGGAGATAAATATGATACATAAACCGCCAATTGATGAATTAGCAGAAAAGATAGGTTCTAAATACGAACTTTGTGTAGTTGCAAGCAAGCGCGCAAGGCAAATTATGGAACAAGCGCAAAATCAAGGCACTACAGAAAATCTTGATATTAATAAACCTTTGTCGTCGGCAGCACAAGAAATATACGATGGCAAACTTGTTTCTACTAACGATTAATTTTTAACTTAATGTGTTCACTTTTTCGTGAACATATTTTGTTATATCGGAAGAATTATGTTTGCTGATGTAATAGTAGATATTACGCACGAAGCGGTTGATAAAATATTTGAATATTCTTTTTACGATAACAATGTTTTGCTTGGTAGTAGGGTAATTGTTCCTTTTGGCAATAAAGTCATAGAAGGAATAGTTATTAAAGTAAAGGAAAAAAGTGACTATTCGCCCGAAAAAATCAAACCGATTTATAGGGTGATTGAAAACACCCCTGCTTTAATTCCCGAAACTATTGAACTTATGGATTTCGTTAAAAGCACTTGTTTTGTGACGAGGGCACAGGCTCTTCGTCTTTTTTTGCCAAGCGAAATGCGTAAAGGAAAGGTTAAAGAAAGTTTAACCGAATACGCCTTTTTAACGGATAGCGAAAAGGCATTAAAGGTATTTGAAACATTAAAATCTACTGCAAAAAAGCAAAAAGAATGCATTCAATTTTTACTTGAAACAGGCAAAACTAAACTTTCCGTCCTTAATAAAACTTTTGGTAATTCGGCAGTAAAAACACTTATAAACAAAGGGGTTATATCTACTTGTAAAGAACAAGTTCAACGAACTCCATATAAAAACCTTGAGTTTAATAACAAAACTGTTGAACTAACAAAAGCGCAAAATGATGCGATAACTTCTATTGAAAGCACCGAAAAAACTATTACACTTTTACACGGTGTAACAGGTAGTGGTAAAACCGAAATATATTTAAATCTAATAGAAAAAACCATAAAATTAGGCAAAACTGCAATAATGCTTGTGCCTGAAATATCTCTAACACCACAAATGCTTCGTCAACTTCGCGCAAGGTTTGGCGAAATTGCGGCAATACTACATAGCGGTCTTTCTGCTGGCGAAAGGTTTGATGAGTGGTGGCGAATTAGAAATGGCGAAGCAAAAATAGTTATAGGTGCGCGTAGCGGGATTTTTGCGCCTATTAAAGATTTAGGTGTTATCATAATTGATGAAGAGCACGACGGTAGTTATTCAAGCGAAACTTCGCCAAGATACAACACTTTGGAAGTTGCATCTTTCCGCGCTAAATACAATAACGCAAAAATCATTTTAGGCTCTGCAACACCTTCTATTGATAGTTATTTGCTTGCAAATAATGGCGAATATAATTTGGTAACATTGCCAGAGCGTATTAATAAAAGGCCACTTCCTGAAGTTGAAATTGTTGATATGCGCAAAGAAGTAAGGCGTGGCAATAACACAATTTTTTCTTCGGCACTTAAAACTGAACTTGAAGAAACACTCAAAAAAGGCAATCAAGCAATAATCTTCTTAAATCAAAGGGGTTATTCAAAATCGGTGGTTTGTGGCGAATGTGGGCATGTTATTAAATGTGATTCTTGTGATGTTTCACTAACATTTCATAAAGATGAGGATAGTTTACTTTGCCATTACTGTGGCGCAAAATATAAAATGGTTACTGCTTGCCCTAAATGTGGTAGTTCTTATTTAAGATACGGTGGCACGGGAACTGAAAGAATCGTTTTAGATTTGCAAAAATTATTCCCATCAGCAAGAATACTTCGTATGGATAGGGATACTACCCAAAACAAAGAAAGCCATTTTAAGATTTTATCGGTTTTTTCTAATCACGAAGCAGATATTTTAGTTGGCACTCAAATGATTGCAAAAGGCCACGATTTTCCAAATGTAACCTTGGTTGGAATACTTGATGCCGACCAAAGCCTATATTTTTCAGATTTTAGAAGCGCAGAGCGCACCTTTCAACTTTTAACCCAAGTTAGTGGTAGAAGTGGTAGGGCTGAAGATGTGGGTAGGGTTGTTTTGCAAACTTATAACCCCGATAATGCCGTGCTTAACTGGTCAATAAAATATGATTATGAAAACTTTTTTAAGCACGAAGTTTCGGTAAGAAGAGCAACGGGCTTTTCGCCATTTACTGATATTATAAGGGTGTTAATATCGGGTGAAAATGAAGAAAAAACCTTGGAAATTACCAAGAAATTATATGAAGATATAAACTTAATTTACCTTGAAGATAAAGAAAAGTTTAGGTTCTTTGGGTGTATGAAAGCGCCACTTAAAAGATTGCAAAATAAGTTCCGTTTTCAAATACTTATGAGAATTAATGCTAAAGATGAAGTTTTAAGAGAAAAAATATTCTTTGCAACTGAAAAATATAAATTAAGAGATGTAAGTGTAGGGCTTGAAATTAACCCGATAAACTTAACTTAAAGGATTGATATGGCAATAAGAAATATAGTTCAAATAGGCGACGATACTCTTCGCAAAAAAAGTTTTGAAGTAACCGATTTTGGCGAAAAAACACATCAACTTTTAGATGATATGAAAGAAACTCTTTTAAAAGCCGACGGGGTTGGGCTTGCCGCGCCACAAGTTGGTGTTTTGCGTAGGATTTTTATAATTTCATATCAAGGTCAATATCTTGAGTGCTTAAATCCAGAGTTTATAAAAAAATCTGGCGAACAAAATGGCGAAGAAGCGTGTTTATCGGTAAAAGGTAAATACGGCGGTGTTAAACGCCCATATAAGGTTAAATTAAAGGCGCAAGATAGATACGGCAACGAATTTGTTGTTTCGGCTACAGGTTTTTTGGCAAGGGCTTTTTGCCATGAATATGACCATTTAGATGGTATTTTATATGTTGATAGAGCCGAATATGTTAAGGAGAACTAATATTGAAAATAGTTTACTTAGGTACGCCAGATTTTGCCGTTAAACCACTAAAAACTATATATGAGAGTGGTCTTTACGAAATAGTTGGCGTAATTACAAATAAAGATAAGCCTGTGGGCAGAAAACAAGTTTTAACTGCTTGTCCTGTTAAAGAATATGCTTTAAGCGTTGGCTTAAAAGTTTTTCAATACGATAAAATTAGGCTTGAAGGTGTTGAAGATTTAATTGCTCTTTCGCCAGACCTTATAATTACTTGTGCTTTTGGGCAAATTCTTTCTCAAGAAATACTTGATATTCCAAAGTTTGGTGTTATTAATATTCACGCAAGTTTGTTGCCTAAATATCGCGGTGCATCACCTATACATTACGCTATTTTGAATGGCGAAAAGCAAACTGGTGTTACCATTATGAAAACTGATGCAGGTATTGATACTGGCGATATCATTAAGAAAAGTGAGCCAGTTGAGATAGGCGAAAAAGAAACTTGTGGCGAACTATTTGAAAAACTTTCAAATGTTGGCGCTAATATGATTTTAGATGTAATTAAAGATATAGAAAAAGGAAATGTTTGTTTTTTTAAGCAAAACGATAACGAAGCAACTCTAACTAAAATCATTAGAAAAACTGATGCTTTTATTGATTTTGAAAACTCTAACGAATATATCTATAATCAAATTAGGGCTTTTAGCCCTTCGCCGATAGCATATTGTAACTATTTAGGTCAACCCTTGAAGATTTATGAAGCAGTTTTAGGTGATGGAATAGGTTTGGCAGGCGAAATATTAGATTGCGATAAAAATCTTGAAATTGCTTGTGGAAAAGGCTCAATTATAATTAAATCGCTACAAAAATCGGGTGGAAAGCGTATGAGTGCGCAAGATTTTTTGCGTGGCGTTAAATTAATTAAAGGTGAATTACTTAAGTAATGGTTAACTATTTATACGATTGCTACCAAGTTTTAAGTAAAGTGTATGGCGAAAAGGCATTTTTAAAGCAAGCCATTAACTCTACTTTTTTAGAGCCTAAAAATAAGGCTTTAACCATTAAAACTTGCTATGGTGTTTTAGATAAAGAAGAAGAATTATCTTATACAATTTCATATTTTGCGCCTAAAAGCCCAAAACTTGCCATTAGAACAATACTTAAAATTGCTATGTATGCAATTAAGTATTTAGAAAAACAAGGTTATGCAATAACTAAAAATGCCGTTGAGTTAACTAAAAAACTTGGAAAAGGTGGGGCAAGTGGCTTTGTTAATGCTTTTTTGAGAAAGTTTATTAATGAAAAGGTTAAATTGCCTACTAATGAAATTAAAAGATTGTCGGTTGAATATTGTTTTCCTGAATTTGCCGTTAAAGAATTAGTTGACTTTTATGGCAAGGAAAAAACTATTTCAATTTTATCAAGTAAAAACGAAATGTCTTGTTTAAGTTTTTATGATGTTAATGGGGAAGAATACTTAAAAGATAAAGGCATTGAGTTTGTAAAAACGCCATTTGAAAATGTTTACTTTGTAAAAAACTTTGTAAGAAATGAAGATTATGATAAGGGTGTATATACCTTTCAATCAATAGGTTCTGTGGCCATTTGTTCTGTAGTTGATGGTGGCGAAAAACTGCTTGATTGTTGTTCTGCACCGGGTGGAAAAAGCATAAGGCTTTCTAAAAAATTTAATAAAGTTTTCTCTTGGGATATTCATCCACATAGGGTGGACCTAATTAAAGATTATAAAGAGAGAATGGGTATAAAAAACATATGCGAAAGTGTTAATGACGCATCTATATTTAACCACGAATATGAGGGCTATTTTGATGCCGTTTTATGTGATGCGCCTTGTAGTGGTTTAGGGGTCGTAGGGGATAACCCAGATATAAAATTAAACCGAACATTAGATAGTGTTTTAGAACTAAATAAATTGCAAATATCTATTCTAAACACAGTTTCAAAATATGTAAAAGTTGGTGGATACTTGTATTACTCTACTTGTTCAATTTTGAATAGAGAAAATAAGGCGATTATTGACTTGTTTATGTGTGACAAAACCAACTATAAATTGATAGATATTACCTGCGAATTAGCGCATTTTAAAGTAGATAAAACTTTGCAATTTTTGCCTGACGAAAGTTGTGGCGCAGGCTTTTATGTTGCTAAGTTAAAGAGAGTGAAATAATTGAAAAAAATACTTTTAGATTACGATTTTAATCAACTTAAAAATTACCTTTTAGAGATAGGTGAAAAGTCCTTTCGTGCAAAGCAAATTTTTTGTGATTTGCACCTTAATAAATCAATAAACGATATTACTGTTTTGCCTAAAAATCTAAGAGAAAAATTGCTTGATGAGTTTGTTGATTTGCCCGTTAAAATTATTAAAACCCTAAAGAGCGGAGATGGAACTGAAAAGTTTTTGTTTTCACTTTATGATGGCAATGTTGTTGAAGGCGTGTTGATGAAATATAAATACGGCTACACTTTATGTGTTTCAACGCAAGTTGGTTGCCGTATGGGGTGTAAGTTTTGCGCTTCTGGGTTAAACGGTTTAATTAGAAACTTATCGGCAGGCGAAATGCTTGGCGAAGTTGTTGCTGTTAATAGTTATTTAAGTGGTGGGCTTAAAGATAAACGAAAGGTTATTAATGTTGTTTTAATGGGTAGTGGAGAGCCACTTGATAACTATGATAATACCGTTAAGTTTATAAAACTTATGGCAGATGAAAATGGAATTAATATTTCGCCAAGAAATGTTAGTTTGTCAACTTCTGGCTTGGTAAATAAAATGTATGATTTGGCAAATGAAGATTTGCCTATAAACTTAACAGTATCTTTGCACTCTCCTTTTGATGAGAAAAGACTTGAAATTATGCCAGTTGCTAAAAAATACTCTATAAAAGAGATTTTAGGGGCTTGTGATAACTATTTTAATAAAACAAAAAGGCGATATATTTTTGAATATGTTTTAATTAAAGGTCAAAGCGCAACAAAAGAGTGTGCTAATGAACTAATTAAAATATTAAAGGGAAAGCCTTGCCATGTTAATCTTATAAGATTAAACGAAGTAAAAGAAAACAATTTATCTGGAATTAGCGATAAAGAAGCATATGTGTTTTTAGGGCTACTTGAAAAGGGTGGTTTATCGGCTACATTAAGAAGGCGTATGGGTGCAGATATTGATGGCGCGTGTGGTCAACTTCGCCAAAGATACATAGAGGAGATGGAGAATTGAAAGGACAAATTGTAAAAGTTCATTCAAATAACTACTATGTTTCGGTAAATGGCGATACCCCTATTAAATGTTCTGCAAGGGGACTTTTGAAACTTAAAAAAACTGAGATTTTAGTTGGCGATTTTGTTGATTTTGAAAATGGTGTTATTAATAAAATACACCAAAGAAAAAACAGTTTTATTCGCCCAAGTGTTGCTAATGTTGATGTGATGGCAATTGTTGTTGGCTTTGAGCCTGCGCCTGACTATTATTTGATTGATAAGTTGCTAATTAATGCTGAACTTACTGGCGTTGAAAAAATATTGATTGTTAATAAAGCAGATGCTGGCGAAGAACTTTTTAATTCATTAAAAGATGAATATTCAAAGGCATTTGATAAGTTTTTTTCGGTTAGCGCTCTTTCAAATATAGGTATAGATGAACTTAAAAGTTATTTGAGTGGCAAGTTTACCGTTTTTGCAGGGCAAAGCGCAGTTGGAAAAACTTCACTTATAAACAGTATTTTTGGTTTTTCGCTTAAAACGGGCGATTTGAGTGAGAAAATTGTTAGGGGTAAGCATACTACAACATATTCTGCAATACATAGCAAAGGCGATTTAAAAATTATTGATTCACCTGGGTTTGCCGTTATTGACGCCACACCTGAAAAAGATGACCTTAAATATTGCTATCCAGATTTTAGTGATTTTGAAGGAAAGTGTAAGTTTAGGGGTTGTGTGCATATTAGTGAGCCTGATTGCGCTATTAAACAAGCAGTTGAAAAGGGATTAATCAATGAAAATAGATATAAAAGATATCTTGAAATATACAAAGAAGTTTTAGAAAGGGGGAAATTATATGCAAAATATTAAAATTGCTCCGTCAATTTTATCGGCAGATTTTTCTAAAATAGGGGAAGAAGTTAAAAAGATTGATGAATGTGGGGCAGATGTTATTCACCTTGATGTTATGGACGGAGTTTTTGTTAAAAATATTACTTTTGGTCCAAAGTTTGTTAAAGATTTAAGGGGATATACTAATAAGGTTTTTGACGCGCATTTAATGATTGAAAAGCCTTGGAAATATATTGAAAACTTCGCTAAAAGTGGCGCAGATATTATAACCGTTCACTACGAAGCGTGTGGAAGAAGATTAAAAGATACATTAAAGGCTATTTCTTCGCTTGGTGTTAAGTGTGGCGCGGTAATAAATCCAAACACTCCTGTTAAGAAAATTAGGGGCGTGATTGAAGATTGTGATATGGTTTTATTGATGAGTGTTTACCCTGGTTTTGGTGGACAAAAGTTTATTCCTGAAGTTTTGGAAAAAATTAAAGAAACCAAGGAAATTATTGATAAAACTGGTAAAGATATTGACCTTGAAATTGATGGTGGAATTACTAAAGAAAATGTTTCGGCAGTAAAGAAAGCAGGCGCAAATGTTATTGTTGCGGGAAATACAGTTTTTAAGGAAATAGATAGGGCAAAAATTATTAAAGAATTAAGGGAATTATAAAAATATTTAATTTTTTGTCAAGTTTTGGTAATTTTTTCATATTATATATTCGTGAGGTGAATATATGAAAATAATATGTATAAAACCGCCAAAGTTAATTAGAAAGATTTTAAGGCTTATTTTTAAGGATAAAATTAAAGAAAACAAGTGTTAAAGAAAAAGAAAAAACCTTTGCAATCGCAAAGGTTTTTTGTGTTTTAACAAAACTAAATTAAATCAACAATTGTTTCAACAACTAATCCATCTTCGGCAAGTTTATTTGCCATATTTTCAAGCGTTTCGGGAACGGCATCATATTTAGCATTGTCAAGTTTTAAATGGCTTAAATCAATTGCTTTATTTGCTATAAGGTTAATACTTGCCGCAGTGTTTCCAGAACTTGCATTTATACAGTGAATATCAAGTTGTTTTTTAATCGCTTGTGAAAAGGAAATAGGGTTGTTTTTATAAGAATCGCCAGTAAATGCAACATCTGCGTTAAAAGAGGCAACAGAGAATGCTTTGTTTGCGTGAATATTGCTTTCCGAAAAGTAAACTACATGCTTAGCCATTCTGCCACCAGTAAGTGATGAAACTTCTTTTTGCCAGTTGTCACCTTCGCCTAAAGTGTAGTAAATACCTGACGCTTTTGCAATTTCAATATTGTCTTGATAATTGCTAATTAAAATAGGAACTGCTTGATAATAAATTAAAAGTTGCGATAAAATAATACCTAAATTATTTGCGCCTATAACGGCAACATAATCGCCTTTTTGTATGCCTAATTTATCAATAATTGAAAGGGCAAGGGAAATATGACCTATGAAAAGTGCTTCATAGTCGGAAACACTATCTGGCAAAAGGAAAAGTTTGCTTGATTCTACTTGAGCAAAATCTGCTAAAAATCCATCATAATCTTCGCCTGCAATCATTAGGTTAGAGCACTTTTTTTCTTCGCCATTTTTACAGTTATAGCATTCGTTGCAAGGTTTGTAAGGTTCAACATATACATGTTTGCCCTTTTCTAAACCAAAAAGATTAGAACCCGATTCGCTAATAATACCTATACCGTAAGAGCCAAGAACAACATCTTCGTGAGTGTCAAGGTCGCCAATGTAGCGCAATACATCTGCCGTAGTGATTAAGGCTTTGGTGATTTTAACTTTAGAAAAATCAACCGTAGAATCTACACTTGTAGTTTCGGCAAGTTCTTCTAATGCTAAGGATTTTTCTTCTTTTAATTTCCAACCTTTCATAAAATCTCCGTTTAATAATTCGTTAGAAAAACGCTTGATTTGTTTCGAAATTAACTGAATTATATACTAAAATCCAAAAAAAATCAACTAAAATATGCCCATAAGAAAAAAGAAAAGAATAAGTGAAAAAAATGTGAAAAACAATGGGGTTTTTAGTTGACTAAATAAACAAAATATAATATAATACAAACGCAAAATAGAAAAAGAGGTGCGTTATGAGACAGGATATACATCCCGATTATCACGAAGTTACCGTTGTTTGCGCTTGTGGCGAAACATTTAAAACGGGCTCAACTAAAAAAGGCGATACTATAAAGGTAGATATTTGCAGCAAATGTCATCCTTTCTTTACTGGTAAGCAAAAATTAGTAGACACCGGTGGCCGTGTTGATAAGTTTAACAAGAGATATAATAAAGCGAAATAGTTTTGTTAGCGGCTTTGGGGTCTATTTACCTTAAAGCCGTATTTTTTTACAAAAAAACGGGCTAAAAAATGGGTAAAGACTCAAAAAAAACTTCTATCGGCGGTCAAGCCGTTTTAGAAGGTGTTATGATGCGTGGCAAATCATCAATGGCTACTGCCGTTCGTGATGAAGATGGAATTATCCGTCTTGAAACCAAACGCATAACCCCTTTTGACAAAAAGAACATTTTTTTACGACTTCCTATAATTAGGGGGTGCGTATCTTTCGTGCAATCGCTTGTTGGTGGCACGAAAGTTTTAATGCGTTCTGCCGAAGTTTATGGGGAAGGTGAGCCTTCAAAGTTTGAAAAATGGTGCGCTGAAAAGTTCAAAATTGATATTTTTAGCGTTATAACTACCTTTTCTTTGATTTTAGGGCTTTGCCTTGCCGTGTTTTTGTTTATGTGGCTACCTCAAACTGTTAGAGGCTTAATTGAACGCTTAATAGGTAACGATTTTGCGTTTAATGTTTGGGCTAAAAACTTTATTGAAGGTGGGCTTAAACTTGTAATTTTTATCCTTTATGTTGTGCTTTGTTCGTTACTTAAAGATATTAAACGAACTTTTATGTATCACGGTGCAGAGCATAAAACCATTTCTTGCTACGAAAAAGGGTTAGACCTTACCGTTGAAAATGCCAAAACTTGCACAAGAATACACGATAGGTGTGGAACTACCTTTATGGTTTTTGTAATGCTTATTAGTATTTTGGTGTTTGCTTGTTTTGAGTCGCTTGTTGGTGGTAGTATTAACGGCGCATTAAGGGTTTTATGTAAAATTGCGCTTTTGCCTGTTGTGGCAGGGCTTTCGTATGAACTATTAAAATTGCTTGCAAAAACTTCAAATCCTATATTTTTACCATTAAAAGTTCCTGGTATGCTTTTGCAAAGAATTACCACCAAAGAGCCAACTGATGATATGCTTGAAGTTGCTATCACGGCTTTTAATATGGTGGCGAAAATGGACGAAGATGAAAGCATTGAAGAAGTTAGTTTTGTAGTTCCTAAAAAACGAAAAGAAGTTTTAAAAGAAATTAACGAAAAATTGCTTGCAAATGGCATAGAAGAAAGCGCAGAGGGTGAGTGGATTGTTTCACTTTCTTTGGGTATTAAAAGAAGCGAACTTGAAACCGATAACCTTGTTTCGCCTAAACTACAAGATAAAATTAACAAAATAGTTTTAGAAAGAATATCTGGTAGGCCACTTTGGTATTGTATAGGCGACACGGATTTTTATGGTTATACCATAAAAGTTGATGAAAGAGTGCTTATTCCAAGGCCAGAAACGGAAATATTAGTTCAAAATGCTTTAAAATCTATAAATAGCGAAAGCAAAGTTCTTGATTTATGCACAGGAAGTGGCGCTATCGCTATTGCCATAAAAAAAGAAAGTGGCGCAAATGTATGTGCTGTTGATATTAGCGAAAATGCTTTAGAACTTGCCAAAGAAAACGCAGTTTTAAATGATGCTGATATTGAGTTTGTTAAAAGTGATATGTTTAGCGAACTTTTAGATAGAAAGTTTAACCTTATAGTTTCAAATCCACCGTATATTAATAAAGAAGATATGCAAAATCTTCAAAAAGAAGTTAAAGATTTTGAACCAAGCCTTGCTTTATATGGTGGCGAAGATGGCTTAGATTTTTATAGAATTATCGCTAAAAATGCTAAAAACTACTTAGAAGAAAAAGGCGTTTTAATAATGGAATGCGGTATAGGTCAAGCCGAAATTATTAAAGAAATGCTTACTGATTTTAGGCTTGTTGAAATAATAAAAGATTACGAAAATATTGATAGAATTGTTAGGGCGGTGCTTTAATGTTCAAAAAACTTGACAAACTTGTTGAAAGATATAATAAATTAAACGAATTGGTAGGCGACGCCGAAGTTATTGCTAAAATTGACGAGTGGAAAGCGTATTCCAAAGAACTTGCCGATATGAGCGAAACCGTTGAAAAATATCTTGAATACAAAAAAGTTCAAAAGGAAATTGAAGATTTAACTGAAATGATTTCCGTTGAAACTGATGCGGAAATGAAATCTTTATGCAACGAAGAACTTTTATCAAATAAAGAAAAATTAAATGCTATAAGCGAAGAATTGCGTATATTGTTGCTACCTAAAGACCCAAATGACGATAAGAATGTAATTATGGAAATTCGTGCAGGGGCAGGTGGCGAAGAAGCAAGTTTATTTGCATACGAACTTTATAGAATGTATGTTAAATATGCAGAAAAAAATCGCTTAAAAACTGAAGAACTTGAAAATAACTCTACCGAACTTGGTGGTGTAAAAGAAGTTGTATTTTCAATTTCGGAAAATCGTGCTATGCAAAACTTAAATATGAAAGTGGCGTGCATAGGGTTCAACGAGTTCCCGCAACTGAATCGCAAGGCAGAGTTCACACTTCAACAGTTACTGTAGCAGTTTTGCCAGAAGTTGAAGATGTTGAAGTAAATATTGATGAAAAAGACCTTCGTATTGACACTTTAAGAAGTAGTGGTGCGGGCGGTCAACATGTAAATAAAACAGAATCGTGTATAAGAATGACGCATATTCCAACAGGTATTGTTGTATTGTGTCAAGATGAGCGTTCTCAAACCAAAAACCGTGAAAAGGCAATGCGTGTTTTGAAAAGTAGGTTATATGACTTTTATCAATCGCAATACGAAAAAGAGTATTCGGCAAACCGTAGAAGTCAGGTCGGCACGGGCGATAGGTCAGAGCGTATTAGAACCTATAACTTCCCACAAGGTAGGGTAACCGACCACAGAATAGGATTAACACTTCATAATATCGTCAATTTTATGATGGGCGATATAGAAGAAATGGTAGAGGCACTTGCTATTGCCGATAGAGAGGCAAAACTTGCAATGAATGCAGACGAAGAATAAAGGAGTTACTTATGAGTATTTCGCAAAGAGCACAGTTAATTTCACCGTCAATTACACTTGAAATCACCGCAAAAGCCAAAAAAATGAAGGCGGAAGGTATTTCTGTTATAGGTTTCGGCGCAGGCGAACCTGACTTTAATACTCCCGATTTTATTATTGAATCGGCTAAAAAAGCGTTAGATATCGGGTTTACTAAATATACCCCAGCATCAGGCACTCCTGAACTTAAAAAGGCAATTTGTAATAAGTTTTTAAGGGATAACGGTTTATCTTATACTCCTGACCAAATAGTTATTTCTTCAGGTGCAAAAAGTTCTCTTTATCACACTATGGAAGCACTTGTTGACTGTGGTGAAGAAGTTATAATTCCATCACCATACTGGTTAACATATCCTGAACTTGTTAAACTTGCCGATGGAAAGTGTGTTTTTGTTCAATGCAAAAAGGAAAACGGCTATAAAATTACTGCCGAAGAACTTGAAAATGCAATTACTGATAAAACAAAATGCTTAATTTTGAACTCACCCTGTAATCCAACGGGCGCAGTTTATAGCGAAAAAGAAATTAGAGCGCTTGCAAAAGTTTGCGAAGAAAAGGGTATTTATGTAATTTCTGATGAAATATATGAAAAACTCATTTATGATGGAAATGAACATTTTTCTATTGCAAAATGTAGCGATTATATGAAAGAACATACCATTATAGTTAATGGTATGAGTAAAACTTATTCAATGACTGGTTGGCGTATCGGTTATATTGCAGCGCCTGTAAAACTTGCTAAAGCAATTTCAAGTATTCAAAGCCATACCACAAGTAACGCTAACTCAATCGCTCAATACGCATCAGTTGCTGCGTTAGAAGATAAGCAGGGCGAAGAGTTTATTGCTAAAATGCAAGGCGTTTTTGATGAAAGAAGAAAATATATGATTGAAACCTTAAATAGCATTAAAGAAGTTTCAATCGCCGTTCCAGAAGGCGCATTTTATGTGTTTGTTGATGTTTCATCACTTTATGGAAAATCATATAACGGCCAAGAAATTAAAGGTTCGCTCACTTTTGCAGACCTTGCTTTGCAAAAGGGTGTAGCTTTAATCCCCGGTGTTGCTTTTGGCGACGATAATTGTATTAGGCTTTCTTATGCTATATCTATTGAAGATATTAAGGAAGGCTTAAATAGGCTAATTGAATTTATTAAGGAGGTAAAATAAATGTCTCATAAAAAGAAAATTATAATGAGCAAGAAAACCAACTTGCTTGAAGAATATAAATATAATTACACATTACAAGATGTGAAAAAACCTGAGTTGTATCGTGATATTTTTGACTATGACCATGTTCCAAAAATCACTTTCAATAACCGTCATGTTCCTATGGAAATGCCAAACAATATTTGGATTACCGACACCACTTTCCGTGACGGACAACAATCAACTTCACAATTTACCGTTGAACAAATTGTTGAATTATTTAAATTAATGTCAAGGCTTGGCGGCAAAAAGGGTATAATTCGTCAATCAGAGTTTTTCCTTTATAGCGAAAAAGATAGGCAAGCCGCAAGGGCATGTATGGAACTTGGCTTAAAGTTCCCAGAAGTTACCAGTTGGATTAGAGCAAATAAAAAAGACTTTGAACTTGTTAAAGAAATGGGTATCAAAGAAACTGGTATTTTGGTAAGTTGTTCTGACTATCATATTTTTAAGAAAATGAACTTAACTCGTGCACAAGCACTTGATAAATATTTAGGCGCTGTTAAAGATGCGCTTGCCGCAGGTGTTAAACCCAGATGCCACTTTGAAGATATTACAAGGGCAGATTTCTATGGTTTTGTAGTTCCATTTGCAATTGAACTTATGAAACTTATGAAAGAGAGTGGTATTCCTATTAAAATCCGTGCTTGCGACACTATGGGCTTTGGCGTTAACTTTGTTGGCGCATCACTTCCAAGAAGTGTTCCAGGTATAATTTACGGCTTACGCCACTATGCAGAAGTTCCAAGCGAACTTTTAGAGTGGCACGGTCATAACGACTTCTATAAAGTTGTTACCAACGCATCAAGCGCTTGGCTTTATGGTTGTTCTGCAGTTAACTGCTCGCTTTTAGGTATAGGCGAAAGAACTGGTAACTGCCCATTAGAAGCAATGGCTATTGAATATTCTTCATTCAAAGGCACAGAAGACGGTATGGACTATACTGCAATTACTGATATCGCTAACTACTTTGAACGCGAAATCGGTTATGTAATCCCATCAAGAACTCCATTTGTTGGTAGAAGTTTCAACTCAACAAGGGCAGGTATTCACGCAGACGGTATGCTTAAAGATGAAGAAATCTATAACATTTTCAACACGAAAAAGTTATTAAATCGTCCTATGCATGTATCTATTAACAATGGTTCAGGTCTTGCAGGTATTGCTTACTGGATTAACGAATATTATGAACTTCCTGAAGACCATAAGGTTGATAAAAGCCACCCAGTTATTGCTAAAATAAAAGAAATGATTGATGCAGAATATGCAAACGGTCGTTGCACAGTATTTGGTGATGATGAATTAGATAATATGCTTATGCTCTGCGATAAAGAGTTTCATAAAAAATTATTGCTTTTTGCTCAATAATTTTTAAAAACCCCCTTGTATTTCTTGGTAAAGTATTATAAAATATAATAAAGAAAGATTAGGAGGAAACCTTTTCAAATGAAAATTATTTACGGACCCAAAGGAACAGGCAAAACCAAAATTATTATTGACAGTGCCAACGAAGTGGCAGAAACCGCTAAAGGGCATGTTGTGTTTATTACCGACACTAACAGATATAACCACGATATTAAATATAAAATCAGGCTTTTAGATGTTTCTAAGTTTGATATCAAAAATGAAGATGGATTGCGTGGTTTTATTAAAGGTATTGTTGCTGCAAATGGCGACAATGAATATGTATACTTAGATGGTATTGCAAGAATTACTGGCAAACCACTTGCTGAAATGCAAAGCATTTTTGATGCTATGGAAATGCTTGAAAAAGAGTTTGGTGTTAATTTCGTATTAACTTGCTCTGCTGCAAAAGAAGATTTGCCTGAGTTTATTGTAAAACACCTTTAATAAGTTGATTTTTAATGGCAAAATAGTGTAAAATAAAAGTCGGAGATTATTCCGACTTTTATAGTTTATGGAGGATTACTATGAAGTTTATTAGCACCAGAGGTAAGTCAACGGTTGAATCCGCATCACAAGCAATTTCTCAAGGTTTAGCAAATGACGGGGGCTTATTTGTTCCCGAAACCTTTCCACAAGTTGATATAAGCAAAATGCTTAAAATGGATTATGCGTCAATTGCTTGCCATGTGCTTAAACAATTTCTAACTGAATATAACGAAACTGCGCTTTTAACTGCTTGCGAAAACGCATATGCAAAGTTTGAGCCAGAATCTCCGTCAACTGTAGTAAAAATTGACGATAATTTCTATATTTTAGAATTATTCCACGGCCCAACGCTTGCTTTCAAAGATGTTGCATTAACTATTTTGCCACACCTTCTAAGGGCTGGCGCTGACAACATAGGCGTTAAAGATGAAATACTTATTTTAGTTGCAACAAGTGGTGATACGGGTAAAGCCGCTTTAGAAGGATTTAAAAACCAAAAAGGCATTAAAATTATGGTTTTCTATCCAAGCGAAGGCGTTTCTGATATGCAAAAAGCACAAATGACCACTCAAGAAGGCGATAATGTTAATGTTGTTGCAGTAAAAGGTAATTTTGATGATTGCCAAAGTGCCGTTAAAACTATTTTTTCAAGCAAAGATATTGCTAATAAGTTAAAAGAAAAAGGCGTTATATTGTCAAGCGCAAACTCTATAAACTTTGGTAGGCTTGCGCCACAAATCGGCTATTATTTTGCTACTTATTGTATGCTTGTTAACCAAAACGAAATTAATATGGGCGATAAAATTAACTTTGTTGTTCCAACTGGTAATTTCGGTAACATTTTGGCAGGCTACTATGCTAAAAAAATGGGGCTACCTATTGATAAACTTATTTGCGCATCAAACAGTAATAATGTTTTAACTGAGTTTTTTGTTAGTGGAACATACGATAAAAACCGTGAATTCTTCAAAACAATGTCGCCATCAATGGATATTTTAATATCATCTAACCTTGAAAGGCTTATTTTTGAAATGAGTGGTAGAAATGCAGAAATTACTGCAAAGCGTATGGAAGAACTAAAAACTGTTGGCAAATATTCTATTACCAAACAAGAAAAAGAAGAAATCGCTAAAGAGTTCTATGCCGATTACTGTGAAGAAGATGAATGCCTTGAAACTTTATCAGAGTTCTTTGATGAGTTTGGTTATTTGCTTGATACTCACACTTCGGTTGCGGTTAATGTTGCCGAAAAATATATAGGGCAAAAGGGTTTAAATACTCCAACTGTAGTGCTTTCAACTGCAAGCCCGTATAAGTTTACTCAAAATGTTTTGAAAGCAATAAGTGGAAAACACGAAAAAGATGCATTTAAGGCTTGCCAAAAGTTAAACGAAATTACGGCTTGCCCAATCCCAGTTCAAATTACTGAACTTAAAGGCAAAGCGCCAAGATTTACTAAAGTTATTGATAAAAACGATATAGTAAACGAAGTTATGGACTTTATTAAGTAATTCAATATATTTTTAATTTAGGTATTATATAATTATGGAAGATAAAAAGGTATTATTTAGCGCAATTCAACCAAGTGGAATACTAACTATAGGCAACTACCTTGGTGCGCTTAGAAACTTTAAAAAATTACAAAGCGATTATAACAGTATTTTCTCTGTTGCAGACCTTCATACTTTAACAGTTAAGCAAGACCCTGCAGTTTTAAGAAAAAACACATATGAACTTACTGCGCTTTATATTGCTTGTGGTATTAATCCAGATGAATCTATATTGTTCGCGCAATCGCATGTTCCATGCCATGCCGAACTTACTTGGATATTAAATACTGTAACTTACCCAGGCGAATTATCAAGAATGACGCAATTTAAAGATAAAAGTTTAAAACATGAAGATAATATTAATATGGGATTAATGGATTATCCAGTATTAATGGCATCTGATATTTTGCTTTATCAAACAGAACTTGTTCCTATCGGGGCAGACCAAAAGCAACATTTAGAACTTACGCGTGATTTAGCAATTAGGTTTAATAATCGTTTTGGCGAAACTTTCAAAGTTCCCGAAGGTTATTTTGCAAAAAATGGCGCAAGAGTAATGAGTTTATGTGAGCCTGAACGCAAAATGAGTAAGTCAGATGCAAACGAAAATGCATTTATCTCTATGAATGATGACCCTGCAACTATCGTTAGAAAGTTCAAAAGGGCAGTTACTGATAGCGATAATAGAATTGTTTGTGATGAAAATAAAAAGGGTATAACAAACCTTTTAACTATTTATTCGGCATTTACTGATAAAACTATTGAAGAAGCCGAAAAAGAGTTTGAAGGAAAAGGCTACGGTGAGTTTAAGGTTAGAGTTGGCGAAGCCGTTGCAGATGTTATTGAGCCTATTAGGCAAGAAAAGAATAAATTATTGCAAAGTAAAGATTATTTAGATAGCGTATTGAAAAGCGGTGCAGAACGCGCTCAATATGTCGCTTATAAAACTCTTAATAAAGTTTATAAGAAAGTGGGGTTAGTTCCACGCATAAGGGGTTAAGATGTTCGGCTATGTTAAAACCGATTATCAAAATTTAATAGTTAAAGATACGGTTTTATATCAATCAATGTATTGTGGGCTATGTAAGGCAATAGGTAAGTCGTGTGGAAATAGGGGAAGATTTTGTTTAAACTATGATTTAACCTTTTTGTCAGTACTGCTTCATAACTATATGAATAATGATGTGGTTATTGAAAAACAACGCTGTATTATTCATTGGTTTAGGCGCAAGCCTATGGCAAAGGTTGATGAACTATCTAAAAGAATAGGTGCACTTAATGTTATACTTGCTTATCATAAATGCGCCGATGATGTTTTAGATGAAAAAAAGGGCGGAATTAAAAAAGCCTTTTTCAAAAAGCCATATAAAAAGGCGATAAAAAAAGAGCCAGAACTTGATAAAATTGTTTCTAAATATTATCAAAAATTAATTAAACTTGAAAAGGAAAATTGTGCAAGCATTGATATTGTTGCCGACCCATTTGGCAGTATGATGCGCGATATTGTTTCTTGTTTAGTGGGTGATGGTAGTCATGAAGAATTGCTTAACTTATCATATGGGTTAGGCAAGTGGATTTACTTAATAGATGCGCTTGATGATTTTGATAAGGATATTAAAAAAGGCTCTTATAACATATTTGTTAACTGCTACGCAGATGCCAAATCAAAAGAAATGTTTATTTCGCAAAATCGCAAGGAATTAGAAAGACTTTTTGGCTATATTTTGTCTGACATAAACGGATGCGCAAGGGCTATAAAGTATAATTTTAATCATGATTTAACTGATAATATTTTATTTTTGGGGCTTAATGCTCAAACTAAAAAAATAATGGAGAACTGTAAATGCAAGAATACTACAAAATATTAGGATTAACCGAAAATGCAACTGATGTTGAGGTTGATAACGCCTATAAAACTTTAAAAGATAAATATAGTCGCGATAGATTTTTAGAAGGTGATGCAGGTAATGAAGCCGCTAAAAAATTAACCAAAATTGAAGAAGCATATAACGAAATTAAATCTGCAAGATTGTTTTCTTCAAACAGTAATGATAATACCGATTTTTCTCAAGTGGAAGAATGCTTGAAAAAGGGCGAAGTTAATAAAGCGCAAGACCTTTTAGATAGTATTGCTAACAGAAATGCAGAGTGGCATTATTTGCAATCAGTAGTTTTCTATAAGAAAAACTGGTATAACGAATGTAAAAAACAACTTGAAATTGCCGTTGATTTAGATAAAAGTAATTCTAAATATCGTGATGCATTAAATAAGTTGAACGAAAGGCTTGCTTTTAATGAACAACAATTCCGTTCAGGTAATGCTAATTATTCTGGCGCACATGCAGATAATAATCAAGCCCAAATGGGTGGTAATGGTTGCGCTAACTTTATTGATTGTTGCACCACTTGGTGTTGTATTAATATGCTTTGTAACGGTTGTTGTAGATAATGAAGAGTAAATTACTTGCAATTTCTGCCGTTTCGGCAAGTTTTATAGCGGTGTTTTTAACACTTGGCGCATATATTGAGTTTGTTGATTTAATATCGGTTGTTATTGCTTCAATTTTTGTTTTATTACCACTTTACTTAAAATCGTATAAAGGAAGTCTGCTTGCTTTTTTGGCAGGTGGACTTTTAGCCTTTTTAATTAGTGGTTTTAATATTTTAAGTTTAGTATTCCCAGCATATTTTGTTTTCTTTGGTGTTTATCCCATAGTTAGAAACAAACTTCTTGAAAAAAACCTTAATAAATACTTGTTTATTGTTATAGGTTTAATATGGTGCGTGGCAACTTGTTTTGGTTTGTATTTTTACTATACTGCATTTATGGGTATTGAAATAAATGATTTGCCTGAAGTTTTAGCGCCATATATATTGCCTATAGTTGCAGTTATAGGAATTGTATTATACTTTGTTTACGACAGATTTATTTGGATTGCAAAAATTACTATTGACAGATATCTATCTAAAATTATAAAATAGAACTATGATAAGAAAAAATGATGAATACATAGGTGTTATCACCGATATGGGTAGCGAAGGCGAAGGGGTGTTAAAATTTGACAATTTAGTTGTTTTTTTGCCATTTGGCCTTGTTGGGGAAAAGGTTAGGTATAAAATACTTAAAGTTTCTTCAAAGTTTGCTTACGGTAAAATATTAGAAGTTTTAACGCCTGCCGAAAATAGAATAAGGCCAAAGTGTGCAGTTTTTGAAAAATGTGGTGGTTGTCAACTTCAACATTTACGATACCAAAATCAACTTAAATTAAAAGAAGAAAATATTGAAAAATGCTTTTCTAAAATTGCCGACTTAAAAGTGGAAGTTAAGCCCGCCGTTAAAAGTGGGTTAGAGTTTGGGTATAGAAATAAACTTCAATTGCCTGTTGGAATTGTAAATGGCAAAACCGAAATAGGCTTTTATGCAGAAAACTCTCATAGAATAATCCCTATAGATGATTGCCCTATAAACCCTGACTGGACTAAAACAATTATTTCTTGCTTTAAAAAGTATATTTTAGATTTTAACATTGTTGGCTATGATGAAATTACTCACTCTGGCGATTTAAGGGAAATTACTGTTAAAGAAATTGAAGGCAATTTAATTATCACTTTAGTAGTTTTAGATAAAAAACCTAAGGGTATTGATAGTTTAATTGAAATATTATCTTCAAAACTTAAGGGTGAGTTTTCTTTATACATAAATTACAATTCTAAAAAATCTAATGTGATATATGGCAACGATTTTGAACTGGTTTATGGCAAGCCACACTATATTGCCGAAGCATTTGGAATTAAATATAAAATAGGCGTTAGAAGTTTTATGCAAGTTAATAATGATGTTTGTTTAAAACTTTACTCTACTGTTAGAGATTTAGTTGATGCTGATTTACATACTACCGTTGTTGATGCTTATAGTGGCGCAGGGCTTATGACGGCTTTATTATCAGTTAAAGCAAAAAATGCTTACGGTATTGAAATAATAGAAGAAGCCGTTAAAAACGCAAACGAACTTGCTTTGATTAACGGTTTAAGTGATAAAATTGTTAACTATTGCGGTAAATGTGAAGATATTTTGCCTAATCTAATAAAAGAAGAAAGGGCAAAGGGTAGCAAATTATGTTTGGTGTTAGACCCACCAAGAAAGGGTTGCGATTTAACCGTTATTGATTCTATCATTAAAAGCGGCATAGAAAAAATTGTTTATGTTTCGTGCAAGCCCTCAACTCTTGCTCGCGACATAGGTCTTTTGGTCGGCTCATTAAAGTGTGAAGATGGCCAAATTAGAAAGGTTAAAGATTATACGCCAAGATATGAATTAACTTGTGTAAAACCATTTGATATGTTCCCACAAACCAAACACATAGAAACTGTCGTTTGTCTGACACGAAAATGAAATGACTTTTAAATTGGCACAATCACATGTTTTTGACTAAAATTCAAAAATTAATTTATAGATTTTTAAATAACATGTTTAAAGGAGTTGATACAAAGTGACTTATGGTATTATAAAGAAGAAAGACGGTTCTACCTATGTTTCGCCGATATTTGCCTTGAAATATGTTGGTTGGAAATCAGAGGCAATTGTTTTTGATGAAACATTTAAAAAAATAAAGAAAATTAAAATGTGGGATTTGGGCTTTCGTAAAATTAATAGAAATATTTTTGTGCTTGAAAACGATTTTGATATAATTGGTAGAGGGTTTTCTGGATATGATTGGGTAATCAACGATAAATCTTTGTTTAAGGCGCTTAAGTCAAATAAGGGCGTAAGTATTGAGAAATTTCCTTTATTCAAAGACTATTGCAAGAATATATGTGTTCCTAAATTCATTGAGATAAAAAATGAGAAAGATATTGCTACGCTTGAAAATGTTGCATTTGGATTTCATGATTCTTTAATATGCGAATATGAAGAAAGGGGAGATAGTGTTGTAATTCGCTTTGATACAACATGGGGGTGCTATATTACTGTAACTTTTGATGGAATTATTGATGCAGACTTCAATGAAAAAGTTGGTTTAATCTTGGATTCGGAAATTAAGAAAACAGAAGATGGTTTTTCGTTTAAGGTATTAGATGGGTTTGCAGGTTGGATTGATGGTTGTGATTATAATGCTGAAATGGGAGAGCCTTATATCAAGTGTAAAAATATTTTTTGGCAAATTGAAATTGCTTAAATTATATTTTTTGTAGTTTTTTTGTTGAAACTGTTGTTTGCCTTGAAAAATTAGTAAATAAAAAAGATGTAAATATAATTAAAAAACGCGCTTAAAAGGGTAAGCGCGTTTTGGTTTTTGTGGATTTTTAAGAACAAAAGTGTTATAATAAAAATATGGATAGTGTTGCAAATAAAAAAACTTATATGTGTATTGACTTAAAAAGTTTTTATGCATCAGTTGAATGTGTTGAACTTGGGCTTGACTCGTTTAAGACTAATTTAGTGGTTGCCGATTCAAGTAGAAGTGACGGCACCGTTTGCCTTGCAATAACCCCAAAAATGAAAGAACTTGGCATCAAAAATAGGTGCAGAATATTTGAAATACCAAAAAATATTGAATATATTATGGCTAAGCCAAGAATGAAACTCTATATGCAAAAATCAGCCGAAATATATTCAATTTACCTTAAATATGTTTCATAAGAAGATATACATGTTTATTCTGTTGATGATTGTTTTATAGATATTACCGATTATATAAAATTATATGATAAAAGCGCAGTAGAACTTGCAAAGATGATGATTGAAGATGTTATGCGTTCAACTGGGATTTGTGCTACTGTTGGAATAGGCGACAACCTATTTTTAGCAAAAGTTGCATTAGATATAACGGCAAAACACGCAAGGGATTATATAGGTGATTTAGATGAAAAAGAGTTTAAGCGTTCCATCTGGTTCCATAAGCCTTTAACTGATGTGTGGGGATTTGGCAAAGGAATTGTTAATAGGCTTGAAAAGTAGGGGATTAAAGACCTTTGTGGGCTTGCGCACGCTAACGAAAAGAAGATTTATAAAGAGTTTGGTGTTAATGCTGAAATATTAATTGACCACGCCAACGGTATTGAGCCTTGCACTATTAGTGATATACACGCTTATAAAACAAAAAGTAGTTCTTTATCTAACGGACAAATATTAATGAAAGATTATACTTATGATAAAGCGCTTATAGTGTTAAAAGAAATGGTTGATAAATTAGTGCTTGAACTTGTTGATAATAAACTTGCTACTAATTCAATTTCGCTACACATTAACTATTCAAAAGAAGCAATAAAGCCCACGGGTGGCAGTAAAAAATTGCCTGTTTATACTAATTCTGCGATAAGGCTTAGAAAGGCTTTTGAAGAATATTATTTAAGCACGGTTGATAGGGTTGCGCCTGTTCGCAAAATAAATATAGGGCTTAATAACTTACTTGGCGAAGAGTATTTAACACTTGATTTGTTTAGTGATGCTAAAAAGGAAGAAAAAGAAAGAAACCTCTTAAATACTGTAATAGATATTAAAAATAAGTATGGAAAGAACTCAATTTTAAAAGCAATAAGTTATGAAGACGGTGCAACGGCTATGCAACGCAATAAAATGGTAGGAGGGCATAACGGTGGAGAAGATGAATAGAATTGACCGTGCAAAACAATTTGCGCCCTTTTCGGCATTGCGTGGCTTTGATGTGATGGTTAGAGAAACTTCATAAATTAAATGCGATAAAATTAGCCTTGAAGAAACAGACTTAATTAAAATTAACGAAACTCTTAATAATATTAAAAAAGGTGATTTAATTAGAATAAAATATTATAATAAAGATTGTTATGAAATTGATGAAGGGCTTGTTAGTGAAATAAATGCCATAAGTCAAAGGATTGTTTTGGTAAAAAAAGTAATATCGTTTAGTGATATTTATTCAATTGAAAAATTATAAAAGAGAAAAGGCGCTTTTAACAAAAAGCGCCTTTTAAAATAAAAAAGAACTATAAATGGTTGTAGTATTAATAATAAAGTCCGTAAGTTAAACCAAATATGTTCTTTATAAAAAAGACATCTTCCGATGCCTTTTTAATGGAGCTGCTAGGCGGATTTGAACCGCCGACCTCGTCCTTACCAAGGACGCGCTCTACCGACTGAGCCATAGCAGCACCGTGATATAGGCGAATTGAAATAGCATATCTCAAAACGCTTAATCATTATATAAAATAAAAAAAAGTTTGTCAATAAGAAAGGCGACAAAATTATAAAATATTTTTAGATTTTTTCTTGCAATAGTTAACTTTTTAAGTTAAACTGTAAATATAAATAAAAATAGTAGGTGTTTTGATGAAAGTATTATTAATTAACGGTAGCCCACACACAACT
>JAFTSI010000002.1 GCA_017467345.1 Clostridia bacterium | reverse complement strand
TATCACTTAATAAATCTATCAAAATATAAAAAAGATGAATGCTTGACTTTGAACTATTATTGAAATATAATATTACAACAAAGCGGAGCTTTCATTTAGGAGATTGTTATGCATTATACAAAAGATAAATTTGAGGATTTTTTAAAAAATATTGATTTAAATGAATACAGAAAACTATACTCACACATCAAAACCGTTGAGATGGATTTACCAAAAAATATTCAAGCATTAGATACTATTTATGATGTATATTGGAATGCAGATTTCAATGGTGGAGACACCCCGCCATCATTTGACTCTTTTTATGAGGTGTATTATAACAGATGTAAAGATAATATAAATAGCTTTTGGGCTAAAAGTGGATTCGAAAAAGATTGTGCCTGCTTTCCAAAGGGATTAAAAGCTAGAATATATAGAACTTGGGCATCACTCATTACTCAAATTCATGCAGGATATGTTGCAGAAGAAGTTTTTGGAAAAGATTCCATTGAGCAATCAACGATTTTAGACCACAAAGGCATAGATATTCTTGCAAAGTATAAAGGTAATGAAATTAAAATCCAAATAAAAAAAGAGTCTAAGCGACCAGAAATTTCTAGAATGTACAGGGCGGAGGTAAGTTCTAATGGGTATTTCTATATTTGGTATGTTGTTCCAAGCCAAGAGGACTATGAAAACCCATACTATAAAGTAAAAGCAAAAAAAGGGTTATTACGGGAATGTGTTAAACCGTTTGTAAAATACAATGCTGAAAATGGCACATTAGATCGTTTACAAAATGGTTTTGTTATATTTAACAAAAAAGAGTTTGAATTAATTAAGAATAATTTTGATTAAAAAAGGCCGTAAAAATACGGCTTTTTTATTGCTTAATTTAAATAAAAATGTTATAATATAGTTATATTCGGAGGTTTTATGGATTGGGCAAAAACAATTAAATTATTGCGAGCTAAATTATTAATTACTCAAGTTGAATTAGCCTCATTAGTTGGTGTGTCATTTGCGTCTATAAATAGATATGAAAATGGGATACATGAACCAACAATGAAGGTCAAGAGAAAACTAATGAAGATTTTTATAGAAAATAAAATTCTTAAGAGAGAAGATTAATATGGAAAACAAAATTTATGTTGGTGATAATTTAGATGTTCTAAAATCAAAGGAAATCAAAGCCTTTGCTGGAAAAATTAATTTTATTTATATAGATCCACCTTATAATACCACTAACAAAACTTTAGCTTTTAATGATACTAATAATGATTGGTTTATTGATATATCAAAAAGGCTGGAAGCCTGTTATGAATTATTGTCAGATAAAGGGTGTATTTTTATCAGCATAGATGATAACGAGTTGTCTAATTTATTATGTTTAGGATACAAAATTTTTAGCAAAGAAAATTATGTTGGCCTATTTATCACAAAGCAAGCGCAACGCAGTAATGCAAAACATATAAACACTATACATGAATATGTTTTATGTTTTGCAAAAAATAAAAAAAATTTGCCAAAGTTTTATATTAATAGGCTTGAAAATCCTGCGGAGGCAAAACAAATACAAAGAATAATTAATAAAGTAAAAAAAGCTTATAAAGAATCTCCAAAATTAGCAAAAATAGAGTTAAAAAAGCAAATTGAACAATATGTAAAGGATACTGGAGAAAAATGGATAGTAAATTATTCAAATATTGATGAAGAAGGAAATATCTTTTTTGCAAAAGATTTATCAACTCCAAACAAACCTAATAGTTTAGATATTGATGAAATAGGCCTACATCTTAACCCATTAAAAACTAGGGGGTGGTCTAGTAAAGAAAAAATTTTGAATTTATATAATCAAAAAAGATTGTGCTTAAAAAATGGTAGACCGTATGAAATAGAATATATTTACGAGGCCACTAACAATGTTTCGTCTGTATTGAATTTTTATTCACGACAAGGAACAAATGACCTTAAGAAACTTAATCTAGATGGTTTATTTGATACGCCTAAACCCGTTGAGTTAATAAAATATTTAATTAGATGTTCGCAACATGAAGATTCAATAATTTTAGATTTTTATGCAGGTAGTGGAACAACGGCACAAGCGGTATATGAAATAAATAAAGAAGATTTAACAAATCACAAGTATATTCTTGTGCAGATAGATGAGAAAATAAATAGTAAAAATGATGCGTATGCTTTAATGACAAAAATGGGATATTCTGAACCTACAGTAGATCAAGCTATGTTATTAAGGATTAACACTTATTTAGATAAAAACAATCTTAAAAAAGATTATATTTTAAAAAAAGATAGATAATTTTTTACATATATTTATCACTATTATAAAAAAGTTCAAACGCAATCACCACTTGCCCGCCAAAAAAAGAGATGCAGTTTTGCATCTCTTTTTTAGTGAAAGTAAGATTGCTATCAATATTGACATAGTATGTTGTAAGTGGTATAATTTTTTCGGTATAGATAGCAAAAAAGGAAAGGCAAAAGTTTTATGATTAAAGAGTATAAGAACGGGCGATTTGAAGGCGAATTAGATGAATTAGGCAACAGAGTAAATGGCACTTTTTTCTATAAAAATGGTAATATTTACGAAGGGGAATGGCTTTTTGAAAAGAAACATGGCAAAGGTAAATTAACCTATAAGGGTGGCGATAAATATGAGGGCTACTGGGAATACGATAAAAAGAGTGGCACAGGCACCTACACTTTTGCAAACGGAAGTTTTTATATAGGCGATTTTGCTTTTGATTTGCGCCACGGCAACGGCACTATGTATTATAAAAATCTTGATGTATACAAAGGCGAATGGAAAAAAGATAAATGTACGGGCAACGGCGTTTACACTTTTGTAAATAACGAGCGTTATGAGGGTCAATTTAAAAATGGGTTATTCCACGGCAAAGGCATTTACTACTGGAATGATGGCGATATTTACGAAGGGGAATGGCGCAAAGGTTTTAGACAGGGCAAAGGCTCTTATACTTGGGTAGAAGGCAGAAAGATAGTAGGAAAATATAAAAAGAACAATATTAATGGCAAATGCATATTAACTTTACCAAACGGCGATAGATACGAAGGTGGCTGGAAAAACAACCAAAAGCACGGCAAGGGGAAATTCGTGTGGCAAAGTGGCGAAACATATAACGGTGGTTGGAAAAATGATAAAAAGCACGGCAAAGGTGTTTGGACTTCGGCAGACGGTAAGTTAGAATATAGGGGCTATTATGTAGAAGGTGTTCGCCACGGCAAAGGCTTATTAAAACATAGCGAAACGGGCGCTTATTGTAAAGGTCAGTTTGTAAATGGTAAACTAACTGGTAAAGGCGAATATAAATTTGATAACGGCAACTTTTATAAAGGAATGCTTAAAGAAGGAGTTCCTTGTGGCAAGGGCGAAATGCTATATGCAGATGGCCGTAAATATACAGGCGATTTTGATAAAGGCGTAGCAAATGGTAAAGGCACTTACATTTTAACAAGCGGGCAAATCAATGTAGGCGAATTTAAAGATGGTGTTCCACACGGCTTTAACGAATGCACATTTTCAGATGGAACAAGGTATAGAGGGGAATGGTGTAAAGGTCTTGTGCACGGTTTTGGAACAATGTGGCTTGCAAACGGACTTATGTATTGTGGTATATTTACTAACGATAAAATCACAGGTAAAGGCACAATGATTTATAAAAATGGAACTTCTATTGAATGCGAATTTGAAAATGGAGTAGCAACTGGCAAAGGTGTTATAAAATTTTTAAACGGCGATAAGTATGAAGGAGATATAGTTAAAGGCTCAATGCACGGCAACGGCACTTTTACTTTGAAAAACGGTAGAGTATATAAAGGTAAGTGGCAAAACGATAAGTTTATAGGATAATGAGTTGCTAAATGGAATATACCACCCTGCGAAACAATTCATAGGGTGGTATTTTTTTAATTTTTTTTGTTATTTTTTCATAATCCTTGTAAACATTTAAAATATGTGCTATAATACATATATGGAAAATTTACAAAAGGAGTGATTTCTATGGACAACAAGGAATTGGAAGTTCAAGAACAGGTTGTTGCAGAAGAAACCCCAAAGGCTGAAACTGCAAAACCAAACAAGTTCGCAAGCTCTCGCTTCGGCAAGGCTTTAGGACTTAAACCTGACACAAGCGTTAAGACGGAAATTATCGCAGGTATAACCACCTTCTTCGCAATGTGTTACATCATTATCGTAAACCCCAATCAAATCGTAGGATTTAATTTCGGTGGAGTGTTTGACGGTATTTGGAACGCTGTTTATATCGGCACTATTATTGCAGCCGTTATAGGTACTTTATTGTATGCGTTCTTAGCGAAGAAACCTTTTGCGCAAGCATCTGGTATGGGTCTAAACTCATTCTTCTTCGTGTCGTTTATACTCCCTGCAATTATTAAGATGGGCGACCCTGTGGCAAACTACGGTGCAGGTCTTGTAATTATCCTTATCTCTGGTTTAATATTCTTACTTTTATCAGTAACCGGATTAAGGTCATACATTGCAAAATCTTTACCAGATTGCTTAAAGAAAGCAATCCCTGCAGGTATCGGTTTATTCATTGCATTACTTGGCTTTAAGGGCGCAGGTATCGTTGTAGATAACCAATACACTCTTGTTGCTCTTGGCGACCTTACTCAATGGGCAACCGCAGCACCTTTCCTTGCAGCGTTCCTTGGCTTTATTGCAATTGTTATCTTTAACAAATGTGGCGTTAAAGCATTAAAGAACATGTCTGTAGTATTAGGTATTTTAGTTTCTACTGTTTTATACTACTTATTCACTTGGACTGCTCCAAGTTTCTCTTTCAACCAAATCGGTCAATCTTTCAAAGATTTTGGCGAAATAGGTTTCTCAGTATTTAAGGGTGAAAGTTGGGCACTTGCATTTGACGGTGTAACTATCGGTTCAATCTTCTCAGTAATCGTTCTTATCATTACTTTCTGCTTAGTAGATATGTTTGATACTATCGGAACTTTATACGGCGCATCTGCTCAAGCAGGTATGCTTGATGAAAAGGGCGACCCAATTGACATTGAAAAGAGCATGCTTTGCGACTCTGTTGCAACTTGCGCAGGCGCAATGCTTGGCGTATCAACCGTAACCACTTATGTTGAATCTGCATCAGGTGTAGCAGAAGGTGGCAGAACTGGTTTAACCGCATTAGTAACTGCTGGATTATTCTTCATCTGCTTATTCTTAACTCCACTTGCAAGCATTATCCCAGGCGTAGCAACTGCACCTGCACTTATCTATGTTGGCGTATTGATGCTTAAGAACTTCAAGGCTGTTGATATGGAAGATTTATCAAGTTCAGTTCCTGCATTCTTAACTATGGCACTTATGCCTTTAACATACTCAATTTCAAACGGTATCGCAGTTGGTGCAATCGCATATGTTCTCATTAGATTATTCACTGGCAAGTATAGCAAACAAGATATTGTAGTAACAGTTATTGCAGTATTATTCTGTTTAAGATACGCATTTGTAAACACTCTCTAAAATTAAAGAGAACAATAAAAGCGCTAGGCAAAAGCCCAGCGCTTTTTTATTTTAAAAATCAAAACGGCTATTCACTTTTCAAACAGCCGTTTTTGTTTTTATTTACAATTCAATAGTTTCAATTCCGTTTTTATCGTTAAAGTCTTCACAAACCTTAGCAATAGACATTGAAGTTTCTGCGCTTATATAAGAGATGTTTCTATTGAGCGCAATTGACTTTGCAAAAGAAACGAATTGATGCCTAATTCCTTCGCCTTCTAACTGATAGAAGAAACGCTTGTTTTTGGTGCTATCTTCATACCTAATTTCAAAGTAATCGGTTTTCCACCAAGGCGCAGGAACATAAACATATCCTTTAGTTCCCGAAATAACTAATTCGCCTTCGCTTTTAATACCTTTGCCAACCTTAATAGACGCAACAGCGCCATCATAAAGAAAACTAATTTTAGTAAATCCATCAAAGTTTTTTTCTTTATCTAAATATCCAACTATAACATTTTTTGACTTGTAATTACTACCTAAAATCTGGAAAACGGGGAGCATTGCCGTAGGACCCCACTCATATAAACTGTTCCAGTCATAATCGCCATGGTCTTCAATATTTATAAGGCTTGTGCAAGTGGCATCAACTGAAACCACCTTTCCAATTTCGCCCATTTTAGTTAAAAGTAAAAGTCTATTATAAGCAACAGAGTGCGCCGTTTTAATTGATTCCATTAAAACACAACCTTTGCTTTTAGCAAGTTCAAAAAGTTCTTCGCACGATTGTTTGGTAATAGAAATAGGGGACTCGCAAAGCACATGCTTTCCTTTGGCTATTGCAAGTTTAATTTGTTCGTAATGATATCTTGGTTGGGTTGCTATATAAACGGCGTCTACGCCCTCTAAAAAGGCTTCATAAGAGCAGTTTTTAACAAGTGGTAGAAGTTCTTTATCAAACTTAGAAGTGCTTTTAGCGTGAATACCCGTTACTGTTAACCCGTTTACCAAAGCGCATTCTTTGTAATACTTGTTTATGTAAGATGCTTCGCCAACAATTCCCACCTTAATAGAGTTTACATTTCTTTCTTCGGTGGAAGAAATACCATCAGTTCTTGGTAGATATATAACCTTACAAAACTCATTTAAGTAATCAAACTTGCCAACCCAGTCGCTACCGACGGTAAAAATATCAACGCCATATTTTTTAATATCGTCAATTTTTTGACCTTCGTATTCTTCAATGATAATTTCATCAGCAAGCCCCGTCGCTTTAACGGCTTGAACTCTATCAACAAGTGTTTGTGAAACGCTTAACTTTCCGCGCCTAACATCAAAATCATCAGCAGTAACGCCAACTATTAAATAGTCGCCAAGTTCTTTTGCTTTTTTAAGTAAGTTAATGTGCCCGAAATGCAAAAGGTCAAAAGTGCCGTAGGTAATAACTTTTACCATTACTCAACCCCCTTAATAATTTCTTTCAAAGCAAATACTAATTTGTCGTAATCGTCAGTTGTTAAATCGCCTATATGTCCAACCCTAAACACACTATCTTTAAGCGCGCCACCGTTAGGGCATACCCAAATACCATATTCATCTTTTAACTTTGTGAAAATGGCATAAGCGCTATCATCATCTGTTTTAAGTGCAGTAACTGCGTTAGACGGTGAAGTGGTAAATGGCTTAAAGGGCATATCGCTAATTTTACTTCTAAAATAATTAGCAAGTTTTTTAACCCTTTCAACTTCGGTTTTAACACCACCGTTTTCTTCAATGAGTTTAAGCCTTTTGTTAATTTGTAAAAGTATTCCTACTGCTGGGGTAAAGGGTGTTTGACCGCGTTCACCATTATCAAGCGCGCTCTTTAAATCAAGATACATACACTTTGTAGGCGTTTCATAAACGCGTTTAACCGTTCTTTCGTTCATAACTATAACCGAAATACCGGGTGGGCAAGCAAGTGCCTTTTGTGAGCCGGTTATAAGAAGGTCAACACCACTTTTAGCCATGTCAATTTCTTCTGCAAGGAAACAACTTATAGCATCAACTATAAAAAGAAGTCCGTTTTCTTTGCAGTATTCGCTTAAAAGGTCAATATCGTATAAAACACCAGTAGAAGTTTCGTGCAAGTTAACAAGTAGCGCAGTATATTTACCATTAAACGAATAAAGTTTTTCGCGCGTTAATTCTTCGCCTGCGCTAAGTTTAATTTCTTCGTGGGGGATAGAGTGGATATTACAAATATCAACAAATCTTTGCCCAAACGAACCACCGTTTATAATCAAAGCATTATCCTTTTCGGTAAGCAGATTAATAACTGATGCTTCCATTGAAGCCGTTCCAGAGCCCGTGATAAACACCGCCCTTGAGTTTTCAGGGGCGTTAGCAAACTCTTTTATTAACTTTTCGTTTTCTTTCATAACGATAGAAAACTCTGGCGTTCTAAAATATGGAACTTGATTGCTACCAAGTTCTCTAACTTCTTTGGGCGTTTGAACAGGCCCAACTGTAAAGTTTAACATTATATTATTTTTCTTCTTTAACTTCTTCTACTGTAGCAGTTTCTTCTTTAACTTCTACTTTTTCATCTTCGGTGATAACTAAATCTTCTTCAACTTCTTTGCCGGCATTTGGGTCAATGTTAAGAGTTTTAGAAACCTTTTTCTTTAACTTTCTCCAAAGCACAATAGCAGTTGCGCCGATAGCAACAACAATAGCAGTTATTGAAGATAAAAGTATTGAAGTAGCAGCAGGGTCAATGTAAAGTGATTGATTAAATAAGTTTGCAAGTAAGTTCATAAGTATTTCTCCTTTATGAATAATTAGTCTTTATTATTTTTTCTTTTTTCAACAATTGATTTAAGCACATATTTTGCGCCAACTTCGGCAGCCGTTCCGTGATTAAATGTAAATGTTTCAAAATAATCGTTAATTTTCTTTTGATATTTTTTAGCGTTTTTGAATAGTTCTTTAACCGTTTCGTCGGCATTTTCAACTTGTTCTTTGTCAATGTTAACACCAAGTTCGCGCCTAATAACATATTCAACAGGCGTAATTCCAATTTTTTCCCAGTTAGCATTGTTTGCTTTTGGTTTGGTGTTAATAAATAGGGCAGGGCGCTCTGTTGCGAAACAGTATTCTGCGGCAATGCCCGACCAGTCGGTAATTAAAAGGTCTGCGCTATAAATTGATTTATTAGAAGAAAAGTCAAGTTCAAACACAAGTTTTTCTTTGTCGTAATCTTTATACTTTTCAACAAGAGCCTTTAATTGATAACCAAATCGCTTAGCATATTCTGGGTGTGGGCGAACGGTAATGCGATAATCCTTTCCGTAAAGTTTATCTATAAGAGTATCAATGCACGAATCTAAAATATTGTCTTCTTGCCAACTTGGTGCAATTAAAATATCTTTAACTTTGTTAGCCGTTTTGCTCGCGTTTTCTAATCTACCTTTTGCAACCAACTCATCAAGCAACGGGAAACCAAATTCAACTAATGTTTTTTCCTTTAATCCGTAAACCTTTTCCGTTTCGCGCGTTTCCTTAACAAAGTGTGGGCCTACACATAAAATTGTATCAAACGCATCAAATGCGCCTTCGTTAAAGCCCATATGCGCGCTCATAGTGTCGTGGGGCACATAAATATATTCAGTATCTTTCTTAATGAAAGAGCGCTTTAAGTAATACTTGTCAAGGTCAGGTGTAGTCATCATAAATACATCAGTTTCAACAAGCATCATCAAAATTGCAGTCTTTTTAAGGCTTATGTAATAGGGCTTAATGCGTGGCTCATCTTTTGCAATGTCAAAAATGATATCTTTATAATCATTTGTTACATAGTGAATAACTACATTAGAGCGCTTTAACATTTCAGCGATAATATCTTTATAGTATTTATAAAAACCACTCTTTTCGCTATAAATAACTACATGCTTATTTGCAATGTGCTTAAATGCCTTGTAGTCTTGCTTTTCGCGTTTTTTCATTTCCTTGTAGAGTGGGTCTTTTTTATCAATCTTACCAAACTCTTTCGCTTCGGCAAGTGCCTTTCGGCTTGCCTCTAATGCTTCGTAATCAACATACTTTTTGGGGTTGATTAAAACATTAAGCAAATACATTTGCCCGATACTTACAAGGTTAGATAAAATCCAGTAAAGCGCAATTCCAGATGGAACGAATAATCCAAGGTAGAGCGAAATACCCACGCTTACTATCATAATACCGTATTGATTAACTTTGCCTTGTTCGTGTTGAATAACATTTGAAAGGTTTTGAGTCCAACACATCAAGAATGATGAAAGCCCTGCAACGATAGGCATCAAAATATACCAGCCCCAAACTGCGTTAGGAACTACCGAAAGGTTAGTGCCTAAAAAGTTAAGGTTAAGCGCATTAGACTTTTCAACTAAACTTGCAAGTGCTTCGCTACTAACACCTTCAATAGGGGTAAGGGCTGTGATAGAGCCGTTTTTAATTAGGTTAATAATCTCTATTTGAGTGCCAGAAACTGCAATGTCAAGGTTAAAGTGATTTGCAATGGCTTCAATAATTCCATTTTCCACACCAAATAGATAGGTGATGGGGTTGTAAATAATTTCCACTACGGCAAGTAGTAAAAAGATTTGAAGTATAAGTGGAATAATTGAGAGCATAGGGTGATAATGCTCACGCTTAAATAGTTTGGCTTGTTCATCTGCAATAGCATCTAAATTGCCGTTGAGCCTTGCTTTTAAGAAGTTTACTTCGGGCTGGATTTTAACCATCAAAATAGAGTTCTTTTGAATCCAAACCGAAATAGGCATTAAAACAAGTTTTGTTGCAAGGGTAAATAGAAGTATAGCAAGTCCGTAGTTGCCTACCAACTGCCAACACCATTTCATCAAATACCCAAAAGGTATGCATACATAGTAAATGATAGCGTCCATAAACTTTTTGTCCTTTTAATCCATCAAAAATTTGTTATAGAACTTGTGTTCTTTTTGAGTCCAGTTTTTAAAATCTTTTCCAGAGCCTTTAATTTCAAAGGTGTATTCATCTGTGGTTGAAACGAAAGTGTGCCAAATGTATTCGCGAGTGGTAGTTTCGCTTTCGCTAATATCAAAAAGTGAGCGCCCTAAACTTGCATTAGGCGTAATGCCAACATCAGTTAAAATGGCAGACCATAAATTATCGTGGCTAACTTGCGCGTTAGATTTTTTAAGAGTTCCGCTTTGGTTTGCACGCTTAAAGTATAGGGCAGTAAGCCTTATGTCATCTAAATTAGCACCGTCGTTAACAGGGTCTGCGTGGTCGCCCGTGATAATTATGGTAGAACTATCGTAAACATCTTGTTTTTTAAGTTCATCAATAAACTTGCCTATAATCTTAAAACTGTTTTTAAGCGAAATCATAATATCATCTTTTTGCTTACCTTTTGCCTTGTTCCAGTTTTCATCATAGTCAACGCCGTGGCAACCTTCTATGTGAATAAAATTAAATCTCTTTGCGCTTGTGGTTGTGAAAGCATTGTTTTGCAAATTATTCCAAACCGACTTCATATCGGTAGAATATTGCTTGCTACCATTTTCACCTTCGCAGTTAACAAAGTTGTTGCAAGTGGCAGAGTTCACATTTCCAACAATAGGCTTAGCAATAAGTGGGAAACACCTATAAAGTGCAATTTGAACTAAACTAAGCGGTAATTGTGGTTGATTAATAACTTCATAAGCAGTTGCTTTAGAAGTGTTTTTTACATATTTAGGAAGATATGACGCATCAGTAAACGCATAGAAAGGTTGAGTATAAAGGTTAATTTCATAACCGTTTTCGTTAAGAGCAGAAAGTGTGTGGTTTTCTGCGTAAACACTATTTAAGAACTCTTCGCGCGAAAGTGATGTATCGTATTTTTTAGAAGTTAAAAGGTTCACAATTCCAGGGAATGTGTGGCCATACTTTGAAATATTATCGTTATAGGCAGTAAATCCATCAAGCACATTAAATATTTCAGAGTGTTTTTCATAGCCTTCTTCGGCATACTTTTGGTCAAACCTATCAACGCAAAAATAATAGATGTTGCCAGTTGTTGAAATGGTGGTTAAACCTTCATCAGTTAATATTTCGGGGTTTTTGAGTTCGCTATTTAATGTTAAGCGCTCATTTTTTTCTAAGAACACACCTTCCTTAGATACAGCAAGCACTAAGGTTGGCATAAGTTGAGTAATCAAAACAACTACTGCAACAATTATAGCAACGGTAGAAATAATACCGTTTTTATCTTTAAGGCACGCAAGCACAACTGCGCCTGCAATAACTATTAACCAAATAAAAAGGTTAAGAACTATTTTCCAAACGGGTGTGGGCTCAGTTCCCATATTATCGCCTGCAAGAGTAGAAAGCCCACTATTTAAGAAAGTTCCTTGAATAAAGAACAAAAATGCAAGCGCCAAAAACACAGCACAGGCAATTCTATAAGCCTTATTAGGCAAAAATAAAAGGGCGAAAAACACCACAACAATACTTGACAATGCAAATAATGCTAAAAGTGGCATAAACCCCGAAACTGAAAACAAAAACTCATCTAAGTTATTGCCAAATATTTCAAACGGAACGGAAACAAAAATAATAAAAGGCAACAAAAAAGCCACTAAAAGTGTGGGCAAAATACGATTAATTGTTCGTTGCTTAAATTTTAAACTAACTTGTTGTTCGCTCATTTTTTAACGCCATCCGTAGAAAATAATTACAGTATGAATACATACCAAATAAAAGTATAACAAATTATATAATAATTTGCAAGTAATTTTCCTAAAAGCATAAAACATAAAAAATAAAAGAATAAAGAGTAAAGCGATTTTATATTAAACATTGACACAGATTGTAAACGGTAGTATAATAAAAAAAGCGATTAAATCAAAAAGTTCGCTATTTTTAAGGAGAAAGTATGGCAAACGAACAACCAAATCTCACACCAGAGCAAATGCAAGCGCTTTTTAAGGTATGCTTAATAAACGCAGAAAAGGGTGATGAAAAGGCAATGCACTTTGTTGCATCTGCATATTTTACTGGCGAGGGTGTTGAAAAAAATAATGAGCAAGCATTTAAGTGGTGGCAAAAACTTGCCGATAAAGGCAATGCCGATGGTCAATACGCATTAGGCATTTGTTATTTTGATGGAATAGGTGTTGAAAAGAATACCGATATGGCGGCAAAATACATAACATTAGCGGCAAATCAAGGACACGAAAAGGCAATAAACTTTGCCGAAAAAGCCAAAGCGCATTACGAAAAAATGCAAAAAGAAAAGTCAAAAAAATCCACTTCAAATACTGCTAAAAAAAGCACGGCAAAATCTACTTCAACGGCAAAAAAACCAACTACAAAATCCACTGCGAAAAGCGGGCTTGAAGGTCAACTTGGGAATAGCCAAATCACAAGCGAAAACCAAGCGAAATCAAAAACTACTTCAACAAAAAAACCAAGCGTAAATATACTTGACTATTTAAGTGTAAAATCTGGTCAATATATTGACGGCGCGCTTTTTAAAAAACGCGAAAAAGAGTTTTTTGAGCACTTTGAAATTGTTAAAGAAAAAGCAGAGCAAGGCGACGCTATCGCACAAAAAGAACTTGGCGATATTTATATTAAAGATACCTTTATTCCACAAGACTTGCAAAAATCACAATACTGGTATAATAAGGCAATAGAAAACGGCAACCCCGAAGGCTATTTAGGGCTATGCTATTTCCGTGAACCATATTATATGCCTAAAGATAATGCCCAATTGCAAGAGTATATGAAAAAGGCAGTTAAAGGTGGCGTAAAAATTAAAAAGTATTTGCAAATGCTTTTAGAAAATAAGTTAATAGTAGGCAACGCAGAACTTGATGAAATAGAAAAAATCAACGATATTGATTTATACGCAATAGTGGGCACGGTAGGAGAGTCTGCAATACAAGATATGAATGTTGCAGCCCTTTGCTCAACCCTTGCTTGCACCGTTTACCCAGGCTACTATTTAACCATAATCAGTTTAATTTATAAAGACGGTAAGCCCTACGACGAACAAACCATAAAATATTTAATTTCTGCAGCAGGTCAAGGCGTGCTTACGGCAATGTTTATACTTGGCAAATTATATATAGAAGGCACGGAAAAAATCAAAAAAGACCCATATAAAGGTGTAAACTGGTTAAAACTTGCAGCAAACTATAACTTGCCAGTTGCAAATAAATGGCTTGCTATTGCATTTGCAGATGAAAAGGTGGTTGCCGAAAAAGATTCAGGTCGCGCATACGATTATATGTCAATGGCGGCAAGTTTAGGCGATACCGAAGCAAAAGGTTATATAGAACAAATAAAAAAGAATAAAAAATAAAAAGTAAAAAATAAAAACAAAAACCCCCACAAGCAACTCTGCTTGTGGGGGTTTATTTTTTATTGAATTAGTTAACAGATTTTAGTGAAATGAATATATTGAGTATACAACACGCGCCAAAGGTAATACTTGAATACATAAGCACTTTATCAATAACTTCTAAAATGCTTTCGGCCTTTTCGCCTAAAATACCTGCAACCACATTAGGCACAAGGTTATTAAGTAGCATAACTAATCCCGAAAGAATAACTACTATAATGGCTATTGCAATTACAAAACTTAAAAAGCCAAATAATAACGACCAAATGCTAAAAGAGTTTCCAGAAAGTTCACAGTTAAACCTTGCCTTGTTTATAGCGCAAACCAAGAATAAAATGGCAAGGGAAATAGGGCAAACATAAATTGCTATGTTAGAGATAGGTGCGTATTTAGCCCAGTCGTTAACAAAAGAAGTTTCATCAATAAACCCTTCTGGTAAAATGCTAACAAGTTTTGCGCTACCACCAAACATAATAAGCGCGCAAAGTGAAGTTAAAAATACAACCAAGAAAATCCATTGTAGCACTTTTATTGCAACAGGTTTAGTGGGGTCAACTCTCTTAAACCTACGCAATAGCCAGTATGTAATCCAAGTGATAGTAATAATTAAGAAAATCACACCGTAAACAACAATTCCAAATGCTTCGCCAAAGTCAAACTCAATGCCTTGCATAACTTCTGGAATAAACATACAAACGGTAATAAAAGTAAAGAACAACGCAAGCGCACAAATAACCCAAAAAGTAATTTTGCCTGCCTTGGTGTTTGCAGGGAAATCAATAGGGTCAGGGTCGTCAAGCACAAGGCTCTTATCGGGTTTAGTCCAAGTAGACTTGGTTTTTTTGCTTTTGCTTTTGCTTTTAGGCTTATCGCTTTTGTTAGTTTTTACATTATCCCCATTTTGCGCGTTAAACTTATCGGCAACTTGGTTTGAATTTTTAGTAGGCTCACTATCAAGCACTTGCGCATCAAGCGCGCTTTCTAAACCATTATCTTCCTTTACTTCGCTAACTGGGGTTTGAGCGTTAATATCATTAGTTTCAACCACCTTTTTAGCGCGTGGCTTTTTAAACCCATCAGGAATAGCAACGGCAAGGTAAATTGAATTACCACACACTTCGCAAATCTTTTCAGAAGTAGTATCGGTGCATTTGCCAAGCGAACTACCACATATGGGGCAAAAAATTTCTTTTTCCATACTTTCTCCTTAAAAAACGCTCAAATTAGCGCATTTATAACATTATAACATAGGTTTAATCAATAATCAACGGTGTTTGTCAATAATTATTTAAATAAATAATTAAAATATGCGCAAAAAAATCGTTGACAATAAAATTAAAGGGTTGTATTCTTAAAAACACCTAATTTAAATGTTAATTCAATATTAATGTATTAATCTAAAAAACGGTAAACTTATATAAGGAGTATAACAATGCACCTTTCCACAATAATTTTAATAGTAGATGCAGTATTATTACTTGGTATATCGCTATTTTTAGCCTTGCGTTTTAGGAAAAAAAAGAAAAACACACAAGAACCTACTGCACCGCAAGACCCAAACGACACAATACTTTCACTAAGCAATGTAGTAAAGGTATATGGCGAAGGCGAAAATGCCGTAAAAGCATTAAAGGGTATAGACCTTGCCTTTAAGCGTAGCGAATTCGTTTCAGTATTAGGGCCAAGTGGTTGCGGTAAAACCACAATGCTTAACATTATCGGTGGCTTAGACCATTATACTGAGGGCGACCTAATAATAAACGGCGTATCAACAAAGCGCTATAAAGATAGAGACTGGGATACTTACAGAAACCACTCTGTGGGTTTTGTGTTTCAATCGTATAACCTAATCCCACACCAGTCGGTAATGCAAAATGTAGAACTTGCATTAACTTTATCAGGCGTTCCAAAATCGGCGCGTAAAAAACGCGTAATTGAAGCGCTTACAAAGGTTGGATTAAAAGACCAAATCCATAAAAAGCCCAACCAACTTTCTGGTGGTCAAATGCAAAGGGTAGCAATCGCAAGGGCGCTTGTAAATAACCCTGATATTATTCTTGCAGATGAACCTACTGGCGCACTTGACACCGAAACAAGTGTTCAAGTAATGGAACTTCTTAAAGAAGTGTCAAAAGAGCGTTTGGTAATAATGGTAACCCATAACCCAGAACTTGCCGAAAAGTATTCATCAAGAATAATTAATATGGTAGACGGTTTAATTAAGGGTGATAGTTCGCCAGTTAAACCACAAACCGAATTAAAAACGCGCAAAGAAAAAAAGGTTAAAAAGCCGTCAATGTCTTTCTTTACAGCGTTTAGATTGTCGCTTAAAAACCTATTCACCAAATAGGGTAGAACAATGCTCACTTCCTTTGCAGGTAGTATAGGTATAATAGGTCTTGCG
>JAFTSI010000001.1 GCA_017467345.1 Clostridia bacterium | reverse complement strand
GTTTTAGGATTTTCAAATATTCCTGCAAAGTTAATTATAGTGCTTATATTTTTAGGTATTAGTTTATGCTTGTTCTTTATTAAAGTAGAAGAACGGCTTTACTACGAACTTTTTGTGTTTTTAAGGTATCTTTTTTCAAAGAAAAGTTTTAACGGCGCAGAACAAGTCGCAGTTTCTAAAATAGAAGATAATATTATTCACTTTAAAGGTGGGTATTGCGCCGGTGTTTTAAAGATTACACCGTTAGAGTTTTTCTTACTCCGTGAAGAGATGCAAGACAATCTTATAGATGTATTTTCGGTTATTTATAAAAACCTTGCAGTAGGGCAGAAAATAAGTGTTGTAAAACTCGATAGACCGGTGTTCCTTGATGATTATATCGAAGATGTGAAAAACACAAAAGAAAAACTTGAGAACTCTGCAGATAAGTTTAGCGCAAAAATGAAGAACGCTAAAAGGTTGATTTTAGATAATCGAATAGAAGAACTTGAAAAAATTAACAAAGTAGATAATTGTTGCTATTATAATGCCTTTTATATCGTTCTTTATGGCTCTAAAGAATCGGTTAATAAAACATTGTTTGCAGACCAAAGAGAACTTGAAACCGTTGGCATAAAGACTACTCGTATTGCCGGTAAAGAGTTGATGGCGTTTGTTAAGCGTTCTTTCACACAAGTTTTTGAAGAAAGGGAAATAACTGAAGAAACAAAACTCGAAGATGTTTTGCCTAAATCAGTTATTCATTCAAGCAAGTATAAGTGTGGCGAAGTTTATGATGGTAACTTTTGCCCCAAGTGTGGAACTGGCGAAAAGATAAAAACCGAAAAGGAAAATACTAATATTGCAAAAGAAAAGAAAACTTTTGCAGATATTGTTAACATTATCAATCCTTGTTTAATAACGGTGCTTTCTTTCGTGTTGCTTATTTGTTCGTTGCTTATAGGTCTTAAAGTAGAAGTTAAAGGAATAGAAGATAAACTTACCTTTATAACCTTACTTCGCGACTGGAAAGACCTTACGGAAATGATACAAGGCGTTGGAAAGTTGCCATTAGTAATGCTACTTATAGCAAACATAGTAAATATAATCATATCGCTTGCGTCGTTTATTGTGTCTATAACATTGCTTTGTATGTCGTTTGCAAAGAAAACCAACAAAAAATTAACGGTGTGGGCTGTTATGCCTATCGTTTCAACCATAGTTGTTATAAGTATGTGTGTAAACTTATATAGTGTTTCTAACACTATACTAAAAGCAGACTTGGTAAAACTTTCAGGTGGTAGTATTTGCGCTATTGTGTTTATAATGGCAATATCAATAATTGGAATAATACTAAAAAGAATAGCAGACCCCAAAGAAAGAACAGGCTTAGCAATAGCAAAACTTGTGGTTGGATTAGTTTCAATAGTGTTTGGTGCAGTTTTGATTTGCGTAATAAATATGAACTATGTAAAACTTGGCGAAAACCCATTTACTGCATCAATGTTTTTAAGTTTTGTATTGGGTGTTAGCGACGATAATTATCTTGGCGCAATGGGTAAGAATTACCTATTAATAAGTTATTTTGCGCACATAGTTGCAGTAACTTTTGTTGCAATTGCAATTACTTCTATGTTAAAAAGTTTGTTTGACGGAAACAACAAAAAGGGAACGGCGTTATCGTTTGGCATTTGTTCTGGCGCATCAGGAATTATTTACTGGCTTGGCGCAATGCTTTTTGCAAGCGACACAAAAGTTTTAAACGCAATCGCTATGACGGAAAAATTGTTCTACACCCCATCTGTTATCGTGCTTGTTTTGGCTGTGGTTTTCGTGTTGCTTTCAATAGCATATTATGTGATAAGCAGTAACCTTAAAAAACAACAAGAAAACACCATTTATCTTGACTAATTAAAAACATAAATATAAAAGGAGCAAAATTATGAAAAAGGTTATAGTTTTATTGATTGCAGTTTGTTTTGCGTTGGGAATGTTTGGCTGTTCAAATAATTCTAATAATAACGGGCTTGTGGAGATAAGTTACGATACGAAATATTATCGTACGCAAGATTTCGAATTGGCAGAAAATAAAAGACCGTATTATATATTTAACGAAAACGGCACAGCAGAAAAAGTAGTTCCTAACGAATATACCATAACTTTTAAATACGATATTTCAAAAAATGGAACGGTTGTTTTGTTGTTTTATTCAATTGATAATGAACAAGAATTTGAGACCAGTAGAGAGCGTTTAGTTATAGAAAGTTTTTCTAAAAACATATTCGTTTCTTCTACTGGTGGCATATATATAAATGAAAATTATTTAGAGGAAATTCCAAATTATGGAAAATAAAAAAACGGCAACGAATTTTCGTTGCCGTTTTGTTTTGTTAAAAAATTAAACTAAATTGTTGTTAACACTCTTGTAGTGGGTGATGGGTTTAATATCTTCATCATATGTTAAAATGTAAGAAAGCATTTCATCAATATCGGTAAAAACTTTAAATAGTTCAATCGTTGCGCTATTCATAAACCTTTCTTTTACAGTTTTGTTTAGCATATCAAGTAAACTATCATAGTAGCCATTAACATTATAAATAGCCATAGGCTTGTTGTGCCGACCAAGTTGTTTTAAAGTTAATATTTCAAAAAACTCATCAAAGGTGCCAACGCCACCTGCGGCAATAATAAAGGCATCACTCATTTCTTCTAAAAGTTGTTTTCTTGAACGCATATCGTTGGTATAAACAAGTTCGGTGCAGTTTTCAAAAAGCACACCGTCGGCATTAAAAAATCTTGGTGCTATGCCAACGATTTTACCGTTTTTGTTGTGAACGCCACGGGCAGTTGCGCCCATAACACCACTTGCTCCACCACCGAAAATTAAGCCGATACCTTTTTCGGCAAGCCTTTCGCCAAGCGAAACGGCACTATCTATATAAACATTATCAATCGCATTACTTGATGCGCCATATACACAAATATTTTTAATCATAACTTGCTCCTAAAACGGTCTTTTTTATAGTATGCATAAAGCCGTGTAAAAGATTACGAAAAAGGGGAAAGATTTTTTCTTTCCCCACTTTTTATTTTATAACTGTTTGACCACCCATAAATGGAACTAACACATCAGGAACTCTAATAGAGCCATCTGCATTTTGGTATTGTTCAATTATTGCGGGGAACACACGGCTTGTTGCAAGGCCAGAGCCGTTAAGCGTGTGCAAATATGCAGGTTTACCAGTTTTGCTATCACGGTATTTGGTGTTGTTTCTTCTTGCTTGGTAATCGTTTGCGTTAGAAACCGAAGAAACTTCTTTGTAAATGCCCATTGAAGGAATCCAAACTTCAATATCGTAGGTTCTTGCCATTGATGCAGAACAATCGCCTGCGGCAAGTTTGCTAACCCTAAAATGAAGACCTAACTTTTCTATGAGGCTTGCAGCCTTGTCAACTAATTCGTTAAAGGCTTCCATACTCTTTTCTGGGTGAGCATATTGAACCATTTCAACTTTGTTGAATTGATGCCCTCTAATCATACCGCGTTCTTCTGCTCTGTATGAGCCTGCTTCCTTGCGATAGCAAGGTGTGTAGGCAAAAAACTTCATAGGAAGTTTGCTTTCATCAATAATTTCGCCTGCGTACATATTAACAAGCGCAGTTTCTGCAGTTGGCAACATAAAACGGTTTTTAGTTCTATCTTCGTCGCAATCAAGCCAGTAAACTTCGTCGCTAAACTTGGGGAATTGACCTGCACCAAAACCACAGTTATAACCAAGTTGGTGAGGGGGAAGAATAAACTCATAACCATCTTTTAAGTGTTCGGTGATAAAGAAGTTTAAAAGCGCCCATTCAAGCCTTGCCCCGTCGCCACGATATAACCAGTAGCCACCACCAGAAAGTTTAGTTCCGCGTTGATAATCAATAATACCAAGGTTGGTGCATAAATCAACATGGTTTTTCATTTCAAAATCAAATTCAGGTTTTTTGCCTACTTCTCTAATAACGGCATTGTTTTCTTTTTCGCCTGCCAAAAGGTCTTCGTCGGGAATATTAGGCATAACCGATAAAAGGTCAAATATTTGTTTTTCACAAGACTTTGCCTTTTCGTCGCACTCAGCAATTTTGTCGCCTAACTCACGCATATCTTGGAATATACCATCAACAGGTTTTCCTTCCTTTTTGAGTTTTGGGATTTCTGCCGAAACCTTGTTTCTTTTAGCCTTGTATTGTTCTACTTCGCTAATAATCTTTTTCCTTTCAATATCAAGTTCTAAAATGGTGTCAAAATCGGCTTCGTAGCCCTTTCTTAAAAGAAGTTCTTTAACCTTTTCTTTGTTTTCTTGAATTCTTTTTAAATCTAACATAATCCGTCTCCGTTGTAAGATAGGTATATTATACCCACAATTTATAAAAAAAGCAATATTTTTTCGCCAAAACCACGGCAAAATGATATTTATTTTCCATAGTGAAAAATATTTACACCTAATTTGTTTATTTTTTTCTTTTTTCTTGCCAAAAGTTATTTTAAATTGTAAAATAATATAAGAATAAGGAGCGAACAATGAAAGAAAGATTAAAGAAGATTAAAGAGTTCGTAGATAAAACAGGAAAGGTAACCTTTCACGATTTAGAAAAGGCGTTTCCAGAAGTTTCAAGCATGACGCTTCGCCGTGACCTTTTAAGGCTTGAAGAAAACAACGCAGTTTTAAGGGTTTCTGGTGGCGCAATTTCGGTTGATAGCGTGCTTAAAGTTAAAGAAGCCGATTTTACCGAAGAGCGCACTAACTTTAACGCAGAAGAAAAAATAGAAATTGCGCAAAAGGCCATTGAACTTGTTATGCCAAAATCGTGTATTTTTATTGATGGTGGCTCAACAACCACTTATTTTGCAAGGGCGCTCCCTGATGATAAGTATTATGTTATAACCAACGCGTTAAATATTGCCGAAACCGTTTTAAGAAAAAATAGCCCCACGGTTACCTTGCTTGGTGGTGATGTTAAAAGAACAAACTTTATTACCGTTGGCAAATCGTGTGCAGACTTTTTGAGCCAAATCAATATTCAAACTGCAGTTATGACAGCAACGGGATTTTTAACAGAGAGTGGCGCGTTTACTTGTGGAAGTCAATCGGAAGCCGAAGTTAAAAAAACCGTTATTAGAAAGGCAACAAATGTTATAATGCTTGTTGACAGTTCAAAGGTAAACAAAAACACACCATACACTTTCGCAACTTTAAGCGATATTAACTCAATGGTAGTAGATAGCAAGTTCAATAACGAACTAAAAGAAAAAATTAAAGAAAAGGGCGTAAAGGTTTATTGATTATTCTCTTGCTAAAAGCAAGGAATAAATGGTATTATATAAAAAAGGTAGAATATGTTTAAAAGACTACGCGCCGATATTAACGCGGCAAAAAAGAACGACCCTGCTGCAAGAAACAAGTTTGAAATATGGCTAACCTATTCAGGGGTAAAAGCACTTTCTTGGCACAGATGGGCAAACTTTTTATACAGAATAAAACTAAAACTTTTGGCAAGAATAACTTCTCAGTTCGCAAAATGGCGCACGGGCATTGAAATCCACCCTGCCGCAAAAATTGCAGGTGGCGTGTTTATTGACCACGGTGCAGGAGTGGTTATAGGCGAAACTGCCGAAATTGAAGAAGGTGTAGTAATCTATCAAGGTGTAACTCTTGGTGGAACGGGTAAAGAAACAGGCAAACGCCACCCCACAATCAAAAGGGGCGCAATGATAAGCGCAGGCGCAAAAATACTTGGTGGCTTTACCGTTGGCGAATATGCTAAAATAGGCGCAGGTGCAGTAGTTTTGAAAGAAGTTCCTGCATACGCCACGGTGGTTGGCGTTCCAGGGAGAGTGGTTAGAATTAACGGCGAAAAAATTACCGACCTTACCCAAGAAACGGCAGACCCATTGAAAGAAGAAATATGTCATCTTCGCGAAATGGTTTTTGAAATGCAAGAAAAACTTGAAGCGATAGAAAACAAGAAAAACACGAATAAATAATAGGTGGCTTTATGAAAATATACAATTCGTTATTAGGCAGAAAAGAAGATTTTATTCCATTAGATGGCAACAAGGTTAAAATGTATGCTTGTGGAATAACTGTTTCTGGCGAAGCGCATATCGGTCACGCATACCAAGCGCTTATTTACGATATTATAAGAAAGTTTTTGGTGAAGATAGGTTATGATGTAACCTACGCAAGAAACTATACTGATGTAGATGATAAAATTATAGCAAAGTCAAACGAAACGGGTATTCCTGCAGATGAATACGCGCTTAAAATGATAGAAAACATTGATAAAGAAATGGCGCGCTTTAAGGTTGGCGAACCTGATGTTTGGCTAAAAGCAACTTGCTGTATTGAAGATATAATAGAGTTCATTGAAGGGCTTATCGCAAAAAACCACGCCTACGCAACTGAAAAGGGTGATGTGTATTTTGATGTTGAAAGTTTCCCAGAATACGGCAAACTCTCTCACCGTAATTTAGAAGACGCATTAAACGGTGTTAGGGTTGATAACGACGAAATGAAAAAATCACCCCTTGACTTTGCGTTATGGAAATCGGCAAAAGAAGGTGAGCCTTACTGGACTTCGCCTTGGGGAAAGGGTAGGCCAGGTTGGCACATAGAATGTTCTACTATGAACAGAAAGGCTTTTGGCGACCAAATTGATATTCACGGCGGCGGTAGAGATTTAATATTCCCACACCACGAAAACGAAATTGCTCAAACCGAAGCATTAACAGGCAAAACCTTTGCAAAGTTTTGGATACATAACGGGCTTATAAAGGTTAACGGTCAAAAAATGAGCAAGTCGCTTGGCAACAGTTTATTGCTTAAAGATTTGCTTGATAAATACTCTGCCGAAACTGTTAAGTTTGCATTGCTTTCAACCAACTATCGTGGCGACATAAATGTTACCGACAACTTGTTCCCAGACGCCCAAAAGCACTTGGTGGATTTTTATACTGTATATGTTAATGCATTAAACAAGGGCGTGGCACTTACTGGCGAATATAAAGAGATTGATGATGAGTTTAATTCTGCTATGAGTGACGACTTTAATACGGCGCTTGCATTAAGCAACCTATTTAAGTATTTTAAGTTGGCAAAGTCAAGCCTAAACTCTGGCGACATTGAAAGGGCAGGCGCTGTGCTAAACCAAATAAAAAACACCTATTCACTATTAGGTCTATTTGAAGAAGATGCTAAATGGTTTGTAGAAACTTTTGGCGAAAAGGGCGAAGATGTTCCTAACGAAGTTAAATTAGTTGCCGAAGAAAGATGGACTGCAAGGCTTGAAAAGAACTGGGCAAAATCAGATGAACTTCGTGCAAAACTTTTAGAACTTGGCTATGTGGTTAAAGATTATAAAGATGGCTACACACTTGAAAAGAAATAAATTAAGGACTTAGATAAAAATGATAACTTCTAAACAGTTAAGAGAAAAATGGATTAAGTTTTACGAAAGTAAAGGTCATATAAATATCGGCGCAGTATCACTAATAGGTGATGGAACTACTGGGGTAATGTTCAATGTAGCAGGTATGCAACCTTTAATGCCATACTTGCTTGGCAAAAAGCACCCTATGGGCACAAGGCTTTGCAATGTTCAAGGTTGCGTTAGAACGGTTGACATTGATTCGGTTGGTGATGCAACTCACTTTACCTTCTTTGAAATGATGGGCAACTGGTCGCTTGGCGATTATTTTAAAAAGGAAAAAACGGCTTGGTCGTTTGAACTTTTAACAGAAGTTTTCGGTTTTGATAAAGATAAAATATGTTCTACCGTGTTTGAGGGCAACGAATCCGTTCCAAAAGACACCGAAACGGCAGAACTCTTAAAGGGCTTAGGCATTAAAGAAGAAAACATTTTCTTCCTTGACAAAAAGAACAACTGGTGGGAACTTGAAGGCACGGTTGGAACTCCTTGTGGCCCAGACAACGAATGGTTTTACCCAAGGCATGATAATAAGTGCTGTGATACTTGTGATGTAAACTGCGATTGCGGTAGATATGTAGAAATCGGCAATGATGTTTATATGCAATACAAAAAACTTGAAGGTGGCAAATACGGCGAACTTGAAAACAAAAATGTAGACACAGGCTTTGGTTTAGATAGGCTTTTATTATTCCTTAACGGCCTTACCGACGGCTATAAAACCGACCTATTCATTGACACCATTAAACTTTTAGAAAGTATCTCTGGCAAAAACTATGATGAAGATTTAGATGCTCAAAAGGCTATGCGTATTATTGCCGACCACACCAGAACTTCTGTTATGCTTATCGGTGATAAAAACGGCATTTTGCCATCTAACACAGGCGCAGGCTATATTTTAAGAAGACTTCTTCGTAGAGCAATTAGATACTGCAAAAACCTTGCTATTGATAGCGAAAGCATTTGCGAAGTTGCTAAAATCTTTATTGAAAAGATTTACGACGAAGCATACCCACTTCTTGTAGAAAAAGAAGATTATATCTTAGATGAAATCCGTAAGGAAATCAAAAAGTTTGAAGCAACTCTTGCCGCAGGTATGAAAGAGTTTGATAAATGTATTTTCGGCATTGAAAGAAAAAATGCATTTATGAGTTCTAAAGATGCAAGCTTCGTTCCCGAAACCACAATTTCAGGAAAGCAAGCATTTAGATTATACGATACTTTCGGTTTCCCATTAGAACTAACCATTGAACTTGCAACCGAAAAGGGTTTTGGTGTTGATGAAGAAGGCTTTAATGTTGCTTTCAAAGAACACCAAGAAATATCAAAAGCGCAAAGCGCCGCTGCAAAGGGTGGCTTAACAGAGCAAACGGAAACCACCACTAAATACCACACGGCAACCCACATTATGCTTGCAGGTTTAAGAAAAATGTTCGGCACAAAAACCGAACAAAAAGGCTCTAACATTACTGATGAAAGAATGCGTTTTGACTTTAATTTAGACCATAAAATGACAGCCGAAGAATTAAAAGAATTGCAAGATTTTGTAAACACAGTTATCTCTAAAAAGATACCTGTTGAAAGGGTAGAAATGCCATACAACAAGGCAATTGAACAAGGCGCATACGGTGTGTTTAATCCACAAAGCGAAGATGAAATTGTTTCGGTATACATTATAGGTGATGTAGATAAACAAATTTGTGGTGGCCCACACATATGTAATACTGGCGACCTTGGTGAGTTTATTATTAAAAAGGAAGAAAGTTCATCAAGTGGCGTAAGAAGAATTAAGGCTATATTAAAATAAGTAAAAAAAGCAAAAAAACGACTGTTTTTTAATTTGACAAACTAAAACTTTTGTTATACAATGTAAAAGCCGTTTAAGGAAAACGGCTTTTACAAGCAAGCACCATTAGCTCAATTGGAAACTGAAAGCGCCTCAAAGCAAGCCCGTCATCGTATTTCCTCGGCTAAAAGCCTCGGGCACAGGCTACGCTCCATCCAATTGAAAACTCACAAAAACTAAATAATAACACCCTTTTTGCTTTTTGAAAAGGGTAAGCAAGCACCATTAGCTCAATTGGATAGAGCGTTGCGCTACGGAACCGAAGGTGCAAGAACGAAAATTTAATATCAAATCCCCTTTTTAGGGGTTATGCGCCGTTAGCTCAGCTGGATAGAGCGTTGGTCTACGGAACCAAAGGTTAAAATTTAATAATCCCCCCGATTTCGGGGTTGTGCACCCTTAGCTCAATTGGATAGAGCGTTGGTCTACGGAACCAAAGGTTAGGAGTTCGAGCCTCTTAGGGTGCGCCATTTTTTTGCCCAAAACGGTATGTTTTGGGCTATTTTTTACCCATTTTTAGAATTATACCTATCTTAATTTCGCTGTTCTAACCTCGTGGGTTAGAACAAAATGTATCTTTTTTTATAGTATTAATACTAAAAGTGCAAAACGCCAAAAACGGCTTGTTCTAACCCCTGTTCTAACCCAACGTGCATTTTCCGTGT
>JAFTSI010000049.1 GCA_017467345.1 Clostridia bacterium | reverse complement strand
TTTTCTTTTAATCTTCGATACACAATAGTAACATTTGCACCTTCTCTTTTTGCAACTCTAGCTACATCCATTGCAACATTGCCACCACCAACTACAACGATATCTTGACCGCTATAATCTGGGTAAACATCATCACCGATTGCGCGTAGCATATCAACGGCAGAAATAACGCCTTCGGCATCTTCACCCTCTAAGCCTAATTTCTTATCGGTATGTGCGCCGATTGTAATATAAACTGCATCATAATCTTTTTTAAGTTCGCTAACAGGAAGTTCGCTACCTATTCTTACGCCGTGTTTAACAGTAATTCCACCAACACTTAAAATGTCGTTAATATCGTGGTCAAGCCTTTCACGGGGTAATCTGTAAGCAGGAATACCATACCTAAGCATACCACCAAGATGTTTCTTTTCTTCAAACACGGTGATATCGTGACCCATAAGAGCAAGATAGTAAGCGGCAGTAAGCCCAGCAGGGCCACCACCAACAATAGCAATCTTTTTGCCCGTTAAATCCATTCTCTTTGGAACTAGAACTTCACCTGCATTATCAACTGCGTATCTTTTAAGTCCACGAATATTGATAGGTGCATCAACAAAAGTTCTTCTACATTTTGCTTCGCAAGGATGTTCACAAATAAGCGCGCAAGTAACTGGCAATGGGTTATCTTTACGGAGTATTCTAACAGCATCAGCATATCTACCTGCCTCTACTAATGAAACATACCCTGGAATATCAACACCTGCAGGGCAACTGTTTCTACAAGGAACAGAGTTGCTTACGCCTATGCAAGTTCCCTTTTCAATATGAGAAACAAAATCATCATAAAATGCGTTTATAGCCTTAACTGCCATTCTGCCTGCTTCGTAGCCGATTGCACAATCAGCCGAAGTATAAACACTTTCAGCAGTTCTCTTAATGAGTTTTAAGGTTTCTAAAGTAGCCTTACCATCTAAACAATCATCAAAAAGTTTTTCAAGTGTAGCAAGTCCTATTCTACAAGGTGTGCATTTGCCACACGATTGAGCCTTACACGCTTTAAGGAATGAAGAAACTAAATCTATAGGGCAAATTTCAGTTTGACCTGCGTTTAGCCTTCTTTCCATACTTTCGTATAATTCGTCTACGGTAGATTGCACTTTCGTTTTGTCGTTAAGTTCAAGTCTTGACATATGTCCTCCGTGATTTACTTAAGTATTTTCAAAGTTATTTTAACATATTAAAAATTATAAAGCAATAGAAAAGGGCTTTTAAAAAGCCCTTTAATTAATTATTTTTTACCAATCATCTTTTGGTGTTAATTTAATATCGTCGTAAAAATCAAAATACTTCTCTTTATCGCTTAAACTGCGCTCATCATTCCATTCTTCTGGATACATTGCGTCTTCTTCTTTATATTCAGATTCTCTCATATAATCGTATTTCGTTTTCATAATTCACCTTCTTTTTATTCTATCAATAAATAAAGTTAAAATCAAGTGTTTATAAGAAAAGCCCCCGAAATCGGGGGCTTTTAATTAACCACGAGTGTTAATGTGAAGTTTACTTAAATCGTATTCGCCAACAACCTTTTGTTCCATATAGTTTTCAATATTACTTGAAGTAATATCAATACCGTTAGATTGAATATTATCTAAATATAAATCTTCAATACCACAGTCAACATCATCATATGTTTCTAAATATAAAACTTTACCCAAATTTAATTTTGCAGTTATATTCTTGAAATAAATATTCCTTATATATCCTGAGCCGTCGTCGTGCCTTGCAGGAAGTCCGCCAACATAACAGTTAAGTAATGCTTTATTTTGAGAGAAGAATATTTCAATGTTTTCAAAGGTAATGTTTTCGTTTACTCTTTCAGGGCGCGCTTGTTCACCAAGTTGAATACAGCAGCAACCTAAGTGTGGGCTCCAGTCGCCTAAAGCAAAGCCAACTGAACAATCCTTAAAAGTAACATTTCTTGTATCGTTATGGCATTCATAAACTATTCCATATGCAAGTGCCTTATCTGTCCAAGCAGCGCAGTATTGGAATAAAATATTATCGGTTAATTGTGAAGATGCGTTTCTTGATTTAACTTCAAATGCATCATCACCTGTTCTTGCAAACGATTTTTCAACTACACCATCAACGCAGTTTGAAAGCATAATTCCATCGGCATATGTTCTATATGCAATAAGTAGCATATCGTGAACATGTATGTTTTTACAACTTTCAATATATACAGTCCAAGTGGTTGAGTTAATTACAGTCATGCCTGCAACTTCAAGTCCATCAACCCACCAAAACCATAAGTGACTTTTTTGATGTGGAAAATTTTCTCCTTGTCCTTCAAGCCAACTACCGTTACAGCCAGAGTAATCTATAAGTCCCCTACCAACAACTTTTACATTTTCCATTTTGTTGCTTTCAGTTCCCTCAACATCAATAGCATGCTTTTGGCTACCATTATAGCAAAGTTCTAAATATGCGCCCATTTCGGTATATAAAATACTGTTAGATGGCAATACAATAGAATCAATTTTATATCTACCTTCACTAAAATAGTAAACGGTATTTTCTTCGGTAAATACAGTTTCATCTGCACTTGAACCATTTGCATAGTCGCCTACAGGCACTTTTACAACATTATAGTCATCAAAAAGTTCATCAGTATCAATTTGTTCTTTTACCATAATGGTTAAAGGCTCAATATGGTCTTCGTTAAAGGCAAACGAATAACTGCCGTATTCATCAATATCTGCAACTACTGTTTTATCATCACGGTTAAGTTCTGCTTCTACGCCAGTAGATTCAGGCAAAACAGTTACCTTTGCTTTTTTAGGTCTAAACACCGTGCTTTCATCTGTGCCAGTAATTTCAAGGTTAAGGTTAAAGCCTTCGTCTTCGGTATCAATAACATCAATATACACAAAAGAGTGAATATCATATGTTGCACGCGTAGCATAAACAGGCACATCAATTTCATTTACCTTTAATGTGTAGTATGGGCTTAATATTACCCCTTCTTCTACTGCCCTATTAGTGTTAACGCCTGATTGATAAGTTTCAAGGTTTGTTACTTCTTCTACGCCTTCATATTCGGCAAAAGATATTTCACAACTTGCTTCTTTTCCACCACCGCCACCACAGGCAGTAACACCTAAAAGCATAACTGATGCAATAATTAAACATAAAATCTTTTTAAATACTTTCATTTTATTAACCTCTTGTATTTATGTGAAGTTTATTTAAATTGTAGCCACCTACAACTTTATCACGAAGATAATCGCCTATATTTGAAGATGTGATTTCTATGTCGTTAGATTGAATATTATCTAAATATAAATCGTTTATAAAGCAGTCTTCGTTGTCATAAGTTTGAACATTAAGAACTTGACCCATATTTATTTTTGCTTTAATATCCTTAAAATAAATATTTTGAATAGTTCCTGCACCATCACTTGTGCCACCAGTTCCACCTATATAACAGTTAAGAATCGCTTTGTTTTTAGAATAATATATTTCAATATTTTCAAAAGTGATATTTTCGGTTACTCTACCTGCATTAAATTGTTGGCCAAGTTGAATAATACAACTTCCCAAGTGGTCACTCCAAGTTCCAAGCGCAAAACCTACTGAACAGTTTTTAAAGGTAACATTTCTTGTATCGTTATAGCATTCATATATACAACCATATGCATTTGCTTTATCAGTCCAAGCAGCGTTGTTTTGGAACAAAATATTATCGGTTAGCATTTCAGATGCTCTTGCTGATTTAGTTTCAAAAGCGTCGTCGCCCGTTCTAATAAAACTATCTTCTACTACTGCATTACGACAGTTTGAAAGCATAACACCATCAGCATACATTTTATATGCCATAAAGAACACATTTTTAATTTGAATATTTTCACAAGAATACATACAAAGTGTCCAATGTTGAGAGTTGATTGCAGTTAATCCTAACACTTTAACATTCTTTGAGCCAGTAAAGATAAATGTATCCTTATCGTTAGTATACCAGTAATCAACAGTGCTACCAGAACAAGCCGAATAATCAAATATACCCCTACCTGCTATGGTTACATTTTCTTTTTCGTTAACAGAAATAGTTTCATCACGGTCATACCAAACTCTTGACCCGTCAGTATGCTCTACCCTTGAAGGAATAACTTCAATATAAGCACCGGGTGCTATATATAATACACTATTTGATGGCATTACTATTTCTTGAACTTTATATCTACCTGCGCCAAAATAATAAACAGTATTTTCGGCAGTAAAAATAGTTTTAGTGATATCGCCAGTAACCGAATAATCGCCAACAGGAATATTCTTTATAGTATAGTCATTAAACAAAGCGTCTAAATCTTGTTTTTCATAAACCATAATTGTTAAAGGTTGCTCATGGCTTTCATTAAAAGTAAATGAATAACTACCAAAAGTTTTAATAGTTGCTTTAACAGTTTTATCATCACGGTTAAGTTCTGCTTCTACACCAGTAGATTCAGGCAAAACTACGCACTTTGCTTTTTTTGGCTTAAATACAGTTGTATTTTCATTTCCCGTAATTTCAACATTAAGATTGAAACCTTCATCACCTGTATCAATTACATCTAAAAAGGCAAAAGAGTGTATTCCGTGAGCAGACCTTGATGCATAAACTGGAACTTCCGTTTCGCCTACTTTTAAGGTGTAATAAGGGCTTATAATAACACCGTTTTCAACGGGGTTATGGTTGTTTTCGCCAAATATAGCAACTTCGCCCGCATACTTATCAATATCACTTATTGTATTAATGCCTTCATATGTGATTGCTTCAAAGTAGCAATCTTGTCCACTTTTACCACCACAGGCAGTAAGGCCTAAAAGCATTACACCACAAAGCAAAATTGTTAAAAATTTTGTTAGTTTTTTCATACTATACTCCTTTTATATTTGAGTGTTTATATGTAATTTACTTAAATCGTAGCCACCAACTACTTTATCACGAATTAATGTATCAATATTATCGGCAGTAACTAATTCGCCATTTGATTTAACATTATCTAAATATAGGTCGTTAATAAAGCAGTTTTCGTTATCATAGGTTTGAACATTTAATACTTTACCCATGTTGTATTTTGCAGTTATATTCTTAAAATAAATATTTTGAATAATTCCTGCGCCATCGCCTTTACCACCCGTGCCACCTATATAGCAATTAAGTATTGCTTGATTTGCTGAATAATATATTTCAATATTTTCAAAGGTAATGTTTTCAGTAATTCTTCCAGGGTTAAACTCTTGACCAAGTTGAATTACTAAGCAACCAAGGTGTGGGCTCCAAAAACCATTTGCAAAGCCTACTGAACAGTTTTTAAAAGTAACATTTCTTGTATCGTTATAGCACTCATAAATGCAACCGTATGCAACTGCCTTATCAGTCCATGCATCATTGTTTTGGAAAAGAATATTATTTGTTTTTTGGCTTGATGGTCCAGAAGATTTAGTTTCAAAAGCATCATCACCTGTTCTTATAAAACTATCTTCTATAATGCCGTTTACACAGTTTGAAAGCATAACACCATCAGCATACATTCTATATGCGATAAACATTAAATCATCAACTTGAATATTTTTGCAACTTTCAAATGTCAATGTCCAAGTCATTGAGTTTATAACTGTTATTCCCGAAAATGTAATACCATCACAACCATTAAAACTTAGGCCACCCTTATTTGCCGAATATGAGCCATCTAAACTACTTCCACAACAAGCAGAATAATCAATTAATCCCCTACCAACAACTTTTATATTGTTCTTTTGGTATGCGTAAATGCCGTTAGTATTACTTCCCGTAGTGCTGGGCTTTAATTCTAAATACGCGCCCCTTTCCAAATAAATAATACTGTTTGACGGAACTTGTATTTTATCAATTAAATATCTACCCTTACTAAACTTATAAACAGTATTTTGATTAGTAAACAAAGTGCTTTGATATGTATTTGATTTACTATAATCGCCAACAGGCACTTCTTGAACTGAATATCCGTTAAAAAGTGTTGCAGTATCAATAGGCTCTTTAACCACTATAGTTAAAGGTTGCGCGTAAGCTTCGTTAAAAACAAAGGAAAAACTGCCCGTTTTGTCAATAACTGCTCTTACTTCTTTATCATCACGATTAAGCGAAGTTTCAATATTATGGCTTTCTGGCAAAACAGTTACTTTGGCTTTTTTAGGCTTAAAAACTGTGCTATTTTCTGTGCCGAAAATCTCAACATTTATATTAAAACCATCTTCACCCGTATCTACAACATCAAGATAAATAAACGAGTGTATTCCGTTTGCCGTTCTTGTTCCGTAAACTTCAACTTCTTCATCATTTATTTTAACGGTAAAATATGGGCTAATAATAACACCATTATTAACTTCTCTGTTGTTTCCCTCACCGTTAATAGAAACTTCTGATTCATAGGTGTTTATATTAGTTATTTCGTTAATATTATCATATTCGGTAACTAAAACTTCACAATCGGGGTCAGAAAACTCAATCTCAGTAAAATCATCATCTTCATCATCACCGTCTCCGTTCCCATTACCGTTACCGCCAAAGCCAAAACAACCAACGCAAGAAAATATTAAAAACAAACAAAATATTAAACTTAATAACCTAATTCTTCTCATATTAGTTCCCTTTTAGTCAATATGCAACTTAGTTAAATCGTAACCACCAACAACCTTGTCTATAAACACACCGTTATCGTGCAAGTTTTCATTTGTTAAGCGTTTACCGTTTGAAATAATATTTTTAAGATAAATATTTCCTATTTTGCAGTTTTTTTCATCACAAGTTCTTACCCTTAAAACTGCACCGTTATTGATTTTTGCTTCAATATTTTCATAATAAATATCATCAATAAGACCATATCCAAAATAAGTTGGGCCTGTTCCACCAATATGATGGTTTATAATTGATGCATTTATTGATTTATATATTTCAATATTCTTAAAATATATGTTATTAACTAATCTATTTGGCAAGTTTCCAAGTTGAATAACTAAACAACTTACATGGTCGCTCCAAGTGGCAAGTGCAAAGCCAACCGAACAATCTTCAAAACGAACATTTTTTGTGCCATGGTTGCACTCAAAAATACTGCCGTAGCCTTGAGCCTTATCTGTCCAACAAGCATTTCTTCTAAACAAAATATTATCGGTATAGTTCTTTACGCCTATTGATTTAACCTCAAAAGCATCATCACCCGTTCTTGCGAAACAATCTTCAACTAAACCGTTAACACAGTCAGAAAGCATAACTCCGTCGCTAAAAACTCTATATCCTAAAATCATTATGTCTTTAACATAAACATTTTCGCAATCTACAAAGTTTAATGTCCAACTTGAACAGTTTATAACAGTTATGCCTGTGAAAGAAATATTATTTGAATCACGGAACATTAAACCAATTTTATTTTGAACTAATACTTTTGAAGAAGTTTCTCCACCACAACAAGCCGAAAAATCAATAATTCCCCTACCTGCAACTTTAACATTTGTTGCATCATGGGTAAAAAGCGCGTAGTTTTTACCCGCGTAAAGCGAAGGCATAACTTCTAAATACGCACCGTTTTCCAAATACAACATACTATTAGATGGCAAAGATATTGTATCAATTTTATATCTACCTTTAGTAAAATAGTAAACTGTATTTTCGCGTTCAAAATTAAGCATTTCGCGTTTTTCAAGCGATTGATAATCATCAGGATATAAATACTTTATTTCGTAATCGCCAAATAATTCTTTTTTATCTTCGGCATATTTTACAAAAAAAGTAATAGGCTCATAATGTTCATCATTAAAAGCAAATGAATAACTACCAGTTTTATTAATAATAGCACTAACTTTACCCTTTTCAACATTAGCAGTAATTCCATTAGACAATGGTAAAACAACAGTTTTTGGGGTTTTATCTTTCAAAACCATGCTTTTTTCAAGCGCAATAATTTCAACATTGAGTAAAAAATTATCCTTAGGGTTTTCAATGTTTACATATACGAAAGAGTGAATACCGTGCGCAGAGCGAGTTGCATATGCAGGCACAGTTTTTCCATTAATTTTAACTAAATAATAAGGGCAGTTGATAATGCCATTTTTTACAGGGCGATTATTGTGATATACTTCATCAAGTTCAACTTCTGCCGCATATTTTTCGGCATTTTTTATAGATTTTATACCTGAATATTCGTTGCAAAAAAAGGTGGTTTCGGTATTCATTTCTATTTTACCCCATAATAATTCTATTATAAAATATAATAAACTTATTTCGGGCTATTGTCAACACCAAATTCAATTTATTTTCCCCTTTTAAAGCAAAAAAATTACCAAGCCTTTTGGCTTGGTAATTAAAATAATTTTTCAATTAGTCAACGAGTTCAATAATTGCTTTTTGAGCAGCGTCGCCTTTTCTTAAATCAAGTTTGTAGATTCTTGTGTATCCACCACCTTGACCCTTTTCTTCCTTTCTTGCAGCGTATTTGGGCGCATATTCATCAAAAATCTTTTCAATAAGTGGATATTTGATAGCGCTTGTTCTCTTTTTGAACTCTGCTTTGCTTTCTTTAAAGCCCTTAACTTCTTGAAGGTCGTTTACCATGGTCATAATCTTTCTTCTTGCGTTAAGTTTCTTTACACCGTCTTTAACCAAGGTCTTCTTGGTTTCCTTGCCCTTTTCGTCTTTTAATACTACTTCGGTTTCAACGGTATCAGTATAGTTATTAACTGCAAGCGTTATGATTTTTGCAACATAGGAAGCAACTTCTTTTGCTCTTGCTTCGGTGGTTTCAATTTTGCCATACCACAAAAGAGCAGAAGCCTGATTCTTTATAAGAGCCATTCTTTTAGTAGCGTTAACGCCTAACTTTCTTTCCATTGTTTTAGTCCTCCTTGTCCTTTAATTTAAGGCCATAACTTTCAATCTTGAAGATAACTTCATCAAGTGATTTTTTACCTAAATTGCGGACTTTAAGCATATCGTCTTCGGTTTTTTTGGTTAAATCTGCAACGGTGTGGATGCCTGCTCTCTTTAAGCAGTTGTAAGAACGAACAGATAAATCCATTTCTTCAATGGTCATTTCTAAAATCTTCGTTTTCTTATCTTCTTCTGGTGGAACAAGTATTCCAATGTTGCCTACTTCTGAAAGCGATACAAACATCTTTACATGTTCATCTAAAATCTTAGCGGCAAGAGAAACAATATCTCTACCAGAGAAAGCACCGTTTGTCCATACTTCAAGTGTAAGTTTATCGAAGTCTACACTTTGTCCTACACGGGTAGCAACAACATTGTAACTAACCTTTTTAACAGGAGCGTAGTTGCTATCGATAGCAATTACATCAATAATATCAGACTTGTGTTCGTCAGCCCCTTGATAGCCCCTGCCTCTGCCGATAGTTAAATCAACATCCATCTTGCCGTTTTCATCAACGGTGCAGATGTAAAGGTCGGGATTAAGTATTTCAATATCTGCATCAACTGCGATATCGCCTGCTTTAACTACACAGGGACCTTCTTTGTATAATTTTACAGTTTTTACGAAATCAGCATCTAAAGAAGCAGTTTTAACAACAACTTGCTTTAAGTTGAGAATGATTTCGGTTACATCCTCTTTAACTTGGGGAACAGCCGAAAATTCGTGCTTAATTCCAAGGTCTTCTGAGAACTTAATGCTTTGAATTGCTGCACCTGGGAGCGCTGAAAGAAGTATTCTTCTTAAAGAATTACCAAGGGTTAAACCAAAGCCTTTTTCTAAGGGTTCTACTACTATTTTAGCATAACTCTTTTCTTCGTTTTCTTCCACTGCTATTTTTGGCATTTCAATTTCCATCATAATAAGAAATATCCTCCTTAATAGTTTTGATATAGAACTTTGCAAGAATTCGTGTTAAGATGTGGACTTTCTTAATTATCCCCTCGCAAAGTTCCATCAAAAATTTTTTATTTAGTTTATTATTTAGAATACAATTCGACAATCATGTGTTCCTTGATGTTGCTATCAATGTCTTCTCTGGTTGGGAGAGCAAGGATTTTACCTTCAAGGGTTTCAGGATTTAACTCAAGCCATTTTGTCATTGTTCCAACTTGCATTTGCTTAATTTCAGCAAAATACTTATTGTCTTTCTTGTTTTCTTTAACTGCAACAATGTCGCCTGCCTTAACGATATAAGATGCAATGTTTACCTTTCTACCGTTAACGGTGAAGTGACCGTGTGTTACAAGTTGACGAGCTTGCGACCTTGTAGAACCGATACCCATTCTGTAAATAACATTATCAAGTCTTCTTTCTAATAATGAAAGCATGTTTTCACCGGTAATGCCCTTCATTCTGTCGGCTTGTTCGTAATATTTTCTAAATTGACCTTCTAATACGCCGTAAATTCTCTTGCATTTTTGCTTTTCACGGAGTTGGAGGCCGTATTCAGATATTTTCTTTCTTGCCATACCGTGTTGACCGGGGGCAACAGGACGACGCTCAAAAGCACATACGCCTTTATAACATCTTTCGCCCTTTAAGAACAATTTTGCGCCTTCGCGTCTGCAAAGACGGCACTTTGATTCAGTATATTTAGCCATTTTTTATCCCTCCGTTAAATTCTACGCTTTTTAGGTGGTCTGCAACCGTTGTGTGGAATAGGTGAAACATCTTGGATAAGAGTTACTTCCATATCACAGTTTGCAAGTGCTCTAATTGCAGATTCTCTACCTGCACCGGGGCCTTTTACATATACTTCTACTTGACGCATACCCATATCTCTTGCAATCTTACCTGCAGTTTCTGCTGCTTGTTGTGCTGCAAAAGGAGTGCTCTTTCTTGAGCCCTTGAAGCCTAAGCTTCCTGCGCTTGACCAAGATACGGTGTTGCCTTGCATATCAGTAATAGTTACTAAAGTGTTGTTGAAGGAAGCCTGAATATGAACTTGACCTTTGTCAACTCTTTTAACATCCTTACGCTTTTTAATGATTTTTTTATTTGCTGCCATAAAGATTTGACCTCCTTATTATCTTCCAGCCGTCTTCTTCTTAGCGACGGTGCGACGAGGACCCTTTCTGGTTCTCGCATTTCTCTTTGAACTTTGTCCTCTTACGGGCAAGCCCTTTCTATGTCTTACGCCACGGTAGCAACCAATTTCCATTAATCTCTTAATTGAAAGGCTTACTTCGCTACGCAAATCACCTTCTACATGAAGGTTATGTTCAATATATTCTCTGAGTTTAGCGACATCGTTTTCACTTAAATCCTTAACTCTGGTATCGGGATTGATTCCCGTTTCGCTTATGATTTTCCTTGAAGTGGTGAGACCGATTCCGTAGATATAGGTTAAACCGATTTCAACTCTCTTGTTGTTGGGCAAATCAACGCCGGCTATACGTGCCATACTTTTTCTTATACCTCCGTATTAGTTTGAAATTATAATTTTTATATGTTAATGCGTTTTCCTTTTTGGTTTTGGAATGGAAACCTATTCAAAAAACGCTCTTATTTTCCATTTTGCGCCCTAATTTGGGCGAAAAGGCTTTAGGTTATTAACCTTGGCGTTGTTTATGGTTTTTGTTCTTTGAGCAAATTACCATAACTTTTCCGTTTCTTTTGATTACTTTACATTTATCACACATAGGTTTTACTGAAGGTCTTACTTTCATTTTCTTTTCTCCTTTAAGATTTGTTATCGTTAGTTTTTACTGCGCCAGACAATTCTGCCTTTTGTTAAATCGTATGGGCTCATTTCGAGTTTTACGCTATCGCCGGGAATTATCTTAATATAGTGCATACGCAGTTTTCCCGAAATATAAGCCGTTATAACATGCCCGTTAGAAAGCTTAACTTTGAACATTGCGTTTGGTAAGGCTTCTACGATCACGCCTTCGGTTTCTATTACGTCGTCCTTCGACACAAACTATTCCTCCTGTTTTAATTTTTCGGCTATTAACTTTTTAACCGTTTGGTTTCCAAGTTTTTCGCCTTTTGCTAATTTAATAGGGATTTCAAGGATAATTCCTTCATTTCCCATTAATAAATGTTTTTTGTTTTTTAATTTTGGTTTATTCGTTTTTCGCGTTCTACCGTTAACAGTTAAAACTCTGTTCCCTTGAAAGCCAATAACGACTAAACTTTCCCCTGCGTCGCGCCCTTTAAGGCTTTTTACAACGCTACCTATTTGCAAATCACTTTGCATATCTCACCTATAAAGTTAATATCTCAACACCGTTATCGGTTATTGCAACGGTATTTTCGTAATGTGCTGATGGAAGTCTATCTCTTGTTTTAACTGTCCAACCATCTGGCAAGAAATCAACTTGATATGTGCCCATATTTATCATAGGCTCTATCGCAAGGGTCATGCCTTTTTTTAGGCGAATGCCTGTGCCCTTTTTACCAAAGTTCGGCACAGATGGGTCTTCGTGTAGTTTTTTACCGATACCGTGTCCAACAAGCGCCCTAACAACTGAATAACCATTTGCTTCTGCGTGTGTTTGAACTTTATAACCGATATCGCCTACAGGTGTTCCATCTTTAAGGTCTTCAATCGCCTTAAAAAAACATTCTTCGGTTACTTTTACAAGTCGCCTTTTTTCTTCGCCTACATCACCTATCATAAAGGTCCTTGCCGCGTCGCTTTGCCAACCGTTAAGAATAACGCCTGCGTCAACACTAACTATTTGACCTTCTCTAATAATTATATCGTCGCTTGGGATACCGTGAACTACAGTATCGTCAATTGATATACATAATGATGCGGGAAATCCACCGTAGCCAAGAAATGATGGGGTTGCGCCTGAACTTTTAATAAAGTCATAAGCAATTCTATCAAGTTCTTTTGTGCTCATTCCGGCTTTGATAACTGAACCTAAATGATTAAGTAGGTCTTTAAGCAAAGCGCCACTTTCTTTCATTAGTTCAATTTCAAAAGGCTTTTTAATAGTAATCATTTTTCTAAAACCTTTACTATTTCGGCAAACACTTCGTCAATTTGCTTATCACCATCAATATTAACAAGTTTGCCTTTGCTTTCGTAAAAATCGATTAAAGGTTTGGTTTGCCTTTCATATACGGCAAGTCTTTCTTTAACGGTTTCTGGATTATCATCTTTTCTAATGATTAGTTGACCTTTACAATTTGGGCATTCCTTTACATCACCTATAAAGTCAATATGGAATGAACCACCACATTTTGGACAACTTCTTCTTCCCGTAATTCTTCTTCTAATCTTATTGAGGTCAATCTCAATATTGATTACGATATCGGGAGCATCAAATCTGTTAAGCGATTCGGCTTGGAAAAGATTTCTTGGAAATCCGTCTAAAAGATAACCGTTATGGCAATCGGGTTTTCTTAGCCTATCTTTAACCATTTCAATAGTTAAATCATCTGGGCAAAGCATTCCCGTGTCCATAATCGATTTGACCTGTGCACCGAGTGGCGTGTTGTTTTTAATGTTATCTCTAAAAATGTCGCCCGTAGAAATGTGCGGAAGATTATATTTTTGTTTGATAAACGCAGCTTGAGTGCCTTTGCCACTACCCGGTGCGCCAAGTAAAACTATTTTCATATTATTTTAAGAATCCTTTATAATTCTTCATCATAATTTGTGATTGTAACGCTTGTTCAAATTCAAGTGCTACAGAAACTATAATGAGAAGTCCAGTTGCGCTGAATACATTCACTAAGGTTTCACCACCGATAAACTTAAATATAAGTGATGGAACTAACGCAACAAGTGCTAAATAGATAGCGCCGAACAAAGTAATTCTCTTTGATACTTTTCTAAGGTAATCGGCAGTAGGTTTACCAGGTCTTGTGCCAGGAATAAAACCACCGTTGCCTTGGATACTCTTACTAATGTCGTCGGGATTGAACTGGATGGTATTGTAGAAGTAAGAGAAGAAAAGAATAAGCAAGCAGAGTAATACCATGTAGATTACGCTACCAGTTCCTACCCATTTAGTCCAACCAGCATAGAAAGAACTGTTTTCTACTGACAATCCACAAAGATTCATAATTAAATCTGGGAAAGAAAGGATTGCATATGCGAAAATTAAAGGCATAACACCAGATGAGTTAACTTTAATTGGAATATGAGTGGATTGACCACCATACATCTTTCTACCCTTTACTTGTTTTGCGTATTGAACAGGGATTTTTCTTTCTGCACTTTCAACGGTAACAATCGCACCAAAAATCAAGATTGCGGTAAGTATGAAACCAAGCAATACCCAAATAGATGTTGCATTCCAGTTTTGGAAAAGACCTATAATGGCTACACCTGCGGTTGATAAAATACCTGCAAAGATAAGAAGTGAAATACCGTTTGATACGCCGTAGTCGGTTATTCTTTCGCCAATCCACATAGTAAGCGCTGCACCTGCGGTGTAAACGATTACTAAGAAGGCATAACTTGCATAATATGCAAAACCGTCTGCGCCGAAAATCTTTGAAGTATCAATTGAACTACTAAATCCAACAAGAATACCGATTGCTTGCGCGATTGCAAGAACTAATGTTAATACTCTTGTGTATTGATTGATTTTTCTTCTACCTTCTTCACCTTGTTTACTGAGCCTTTCAAGCGCAGGAATACCAACGGTTAGAAGTTGAATGATAATTGAAGCGTTAATATAAGGCCCAATACCCATTGCAAAGAAAGTTCCGTATTGAAGCGCACCGCCTGATACAGCACTCATAATTGCAAGGAAGTTATATCCATCAAGTCCTGCGAACATATCTACACCAGGAACTGGAATATGACAGCCAAGCCTATATATAAAGAGAAGTCCGATAGTGATTAAAATCTTTTGTCTTACTTCCTTTATCTTAAACGCATTTACTATCGTTTGAAACATTTTAGCCCTCCGTTTTGGGGTTTAGTTTTATACGGTTTCTGCCTTACCGCCTGCCTTTTCAATAGCTTCTTTAGCAGAAGCAGAGAAAGCAGATGCTTTTACGGTAATAGCTTTGGTCAATTGACCGTTTCCTAAAACTTTTAAGCCAACGCTGTTCTTTACGATTTTGATAAGACCCTTTTCGTTTAAGGTATCAATATCAACAACCGAACCTGCTTCAAAGTTTTCTAAAATTGAAAGGTTTACAATGCTGTAATCCTTATTGAAGTGGTTGTTAAAGCCTCTCTTAGGAACGCGTCTGATTAAAGGCATTTGACCACCTTCAAATCCGGGGCGAACACCGCCACCACTTCTTGCCCATTGACCTTTATGACCTTTACCGCTGGTTTTGCCAAGACCTGAACCAATTCCTCTGCCAAGTCTTTTGCTTGCGGTAGTTGAGCCCTCTGCAGGGCTTAAGGTATCTATTCTCATATTGAATTCTCCTTTTAGCAGTTTTCAACTTTCACGAGATAGTTAACCTTTGCAATCATACCTTGAATGCTTGGGGTATCTTCGTGAATTCTGAACGAATTAATCTTTTTAAGACCTAACGCTTCTACAACTTTTTTGTGTTGAGGAATAGCACCAATAGTGCTCTTTACGAGCGTAACTTTAATTTTAGCCATTGTTATTCTCCTTAACCCTTAATTTCTTCTGCACTCTTGCCACGAACAGCAGCAATTTGTTCAGCAGTTCTCAAAGCCTTTAAGCCCGCAATCGCTGCTTTTACGCAGTTGATGGGGTTATTCGTTCCGTGAGATTTAGTTCTAATGTTCTTAATTCCTACTGCTTCCATAACGGCACGAACAGGACCACCAGCGATAACACCAGTACCTTCTTCAGCAGGCATCATTAATACTTGTGCGCTACCAAACACGCCGATTACTTCGTGAGGAATACTTGTTCCTAAAAGCGATGCTGCGAACATATTTTTCTTTGCTCTTGCAGTTGCTTTATCTATTGCTTCAGGAACTTCAATTGATTTACCCATTGCACAGCCGATTTTGCCGTTGCCATCGCCTACTACTACGAGTGCAGCGAATCTCATATTTCTACCGCCCTTAACAACCTTGGTTACACGGTTTACGCATATGAGCTTTTTAATCAATCCGTCATTTTCGTCTGCTTTTCTGGGTGCTCTATTATTTTCTCTTGCCATTTTCGTTTTCTCCTTGAATTATTTAGGCTTAGAATGTTAAGCCGCCCTCTCTAGCGCCGTCTGCCAAACTTTGGACACGACCGGTGTAAAGATAACCACCTCTGTCAAATACAACTGCGGTAATCTTCTTTGCTTTCGCTTTTTCTGCAAGAACCTTGCCAACTTCGTAAGCTTGAGCTTTCTTGTCTTTTCCTTCCAAGTTAGCCTTAACTTCCTTATCAAGCGTTGAAGCGGTAACGAGAGTGTTGCCCTTTACATCATCAATGATTTGAGCGTAAATATGATTCAAGCTTCTGTAAACGGAAAGTCTTGGAGTTTCAGCCGTGCCTTTAATCTTACGGCGAACTCTCAAATGTCTTTTCTGTCTGTCTTGATTTTTATTGATTTTAGTAATCATTGTTTAACTCCTATTTATACTTTTCGCACCATAAGGTGCACTCGGCAGATGCGCTAAACATACGCGCATCCACTAAAAGCCCTTAAATCTTAGCCTTTACCACCGGCTGCCTTACCTACCTTTCTTTCAATAACTTCGTCGTTATAACGAATTCCGTAGCCATGGTAGGGTTCAGGTTCTCTAATTCCACGAATCATTGCTGAGAATTGTCCAACTTTTTCTTTGTCAATTCCTTTTACAACGATTTCAGTTACTGATGGACAATCAAGGCTAATGCCTTCAATTTCAGCAACTTCTACTGGGTGAGAGAAACCTACATTTAATACGACTTTGTTGCCTTGTTTAGCAACCTTCCAACCTACGCCGTTAACGATAAGGGTTTTTTGGAAACCTTCGGTAACACCTTTAACCATATTAGCGGTTAATGCTCTATATAAGCCGTGTTTTGCTTTGGTTTCGCCTAAATCGTTTGCTCTGGTGAACTTTAATACGCTACCTTCTACAACTGGGGTGATGATAGTGTCGTATTTTTGTGAAAGAGTTCCTTTTGGTCCTTTTACGGTGATAACGCCATCTTTAATGTCTACCGTTACGCCGGCAGGTATATTGATAAGTGCATTTCCAATTCTTGACATAATTCCTTATCCTCCTACCAAACATAAGCGAGAACTTCGCCACCTTGGTGGCAAGCCTTTGCTTCCTTACCGGTCATGATACCCTTAGAAGTAGACAAAATTGCAATTCCAAGTCCGTTTAATACTTGGGGGATTTCGTCTGCGCCTACATATACTCTAAGACCGGGCTTACTTACCCTTTTAAGACCAGAAATAACTTTCTTATTTCCGTCATATTTTAAGGTAATTACGATAGTTCCTTGAACGCCTTCTTCAAATTTAACATCACTAATATAACCTTCGTTTAAGAGAATATTAGCAATTGCTTTTTTGGTGTTTGAAGCAGGTATTTCAACGGTTTCGTGCTTAGCCTGAATAGCATTTCTAATTCTGGTAAGCATATCTGCAATAACATCAGTCATTTTTCTTCCTCCTTTACCAGCTAGCCTTCTTTACTCCGGGAATTTGACCCTTGTATGCAAGGTTCCTGAAGCAGATACGGCAAATTCCGTATTTGCGGAGAACAGCGTGTGGACGACCACAAATGCTGCATCTCGTGTAGGCTCTGGTGGAAAACTTAGCAGGTTTTTGCTGCTTATTAATCATTGCTTTTTTAGCCATTTTTTATCTCCTTACTTACTTCGTAGCGAAAGGCATACCGAGAAGTCTTAAAAGTTCTCTTGCCTCTTCGTCGGTGTTTGCTGTGGTTGTAAAGCAAAGGTCAAATCCTCTGATTTTTTCTACTTGGTCGTATGAAATTTCAGGGAAAATGAGTTGTTCTTTAACACCCATTGAGTAGTTGCCTCTTCCATCAAAAGATTTGGTAGATACGCCTCTGAAGTCTCTAACTCTGGGAAGTGCAATTGATACGAATTTATCAAAGAATTCATACATTCTTGTTCCTCTCAAAGTAACCTTCATACCAACGCTCATACCTTCTCTGATTTTGAAGTTTGCAACTGATTTCTTCGCTGCAGTAAGAACGGGTTTTTGACCAGCAATGAGTTTCAATTCTTCTTGAGCAAGTTGAACGCTCTTAGAATTGTCTTTAACATCGCCAAGGCCCGAGTTAATCGTAATTTTAACGAGTTTCGGAACCATGTTAACATTCTTATAGTTAAATTTCTTTACTAAAGCGGGAACTACTTCTTTTTCGTAGTAAGCCTTAATTCTATTTTCAGCCATTTCTATTCCCTCCATTAGTTAGCCTCTGCGGGTGCTTCCGCAGTTGCTTTTTTAGTTTTTCTCTTGGTAGCCTTTTTAACTTCTTTTGCTTCCTTGGTTGCGTCAATTATAGCGCCACATTTTTTACAAACGCGAACTTTCTTGTCGCCTTCTACCTTGTAAGCAACCCTGATTGCTTTGTTGCAAACTGGGCAAACTACCATTACATTTGAAGCGTCAATTGCGCCAGATTGTTCAACGATTTGGCTAACTTCTTGCGCGCTTCTTGCCTTTTTGTGCTTCTTTTGCACATTAACGCCTTCTACAACTACCTTGTTTGTTTTGGGGAGAACAGCGAGAACTTTTGCAGTTTTTCCTGCGTCCTTTCCCGTAACAACTAATACATTGTCGTTCTTTTTAACTTTCATGTCTATTCTCCTTATAACACTTCGGGAGCGAGAGAGATAATACGCATATAGTCTTTATCTCTTAATTCCCTTGCGATTGGCCCAAAGATACGAGTTCCTCTGGGTTGTTTTTGGTTATCGATGATAACTGCAGCATTTTCGTCAAATCTTACATAAGTGCCGTCGTTTCTTCTAACACCGCTGGTGCTTCTAACGATTACAGCCTTAACTACATCGCCTTTCTTAACTGCGCCACCAGGGGTAGCAGTTTTAACGCTGGCTACGATTACATCTCCAATGTTGCCAGTCCTTCTGAAGGAGCCACCGAGAACCTTAATGCACATTAACTCTTTTGCACCAGAATTATCTGCTGCTTTTAATCTACTAAAAGTCTGTATCATATTGTGTCTCCTTATTTAGCCTTTTCAATTATTTCGGCAACTCTCCAGTTTTTATCTTTAGAAAGTTTTCTAGTTTCTACGATTAAAACTTTGTCGCCTACGCCACAACTATTAAGTTCGTCGTGAGCCTTAAATTTGTGAGTTTTCTTTACCGTTTTCTTGTATAAGGGGTGTTTGAATCTTTCTTCAATTGCTACAACTACCGTCTTATCCATTTTGTCGGAAACGACTATGCCTACTCTTTCTTTTCTTAAATTTCTTTCCATAATCTTCTCCTCCGCTTACGCCTTAAGTTC
>JAFTSI010000048.1 GCA_017467345.1 Clostridia bacterium | reverse complement strand
AGGTTAGAACGGATTTGTTCTAACCTTTTTTACTCAAAAAATGCAAAAATTCGTGTAATGACCTTCGGGCTTTATTTGTATTTATCATTAATAACGTTTAGTGTTTTTTATAGCAAAAGTGTGCTTAATTTATATAAAAAAATGTTCTAACCTACGATTTTTATGCAGTTTTCAAAGATAAACAACAATCAATATTGTTCTAACCCAAGGGCTTAAAAAACAAAGTTTTGAAGCCCCTACGGACGCAAAGGTTAGGGGTTCGAGTCCCTTATGGTGTGCCACAAAAACAACACCGACTTCGGTCGGTGTTGTTTTTGTTATGCGATAGCATAAAAGGGACGAGAATGCGGAGACGCGAAGCGGTTTGCTTGCAAACCAAACGGTGGACACCCACCGTTTGTCGGGGAGGGCGCACAGGCGCCGCGTCCCTTATGTTTGAGGGCTCTGCCCGAAACGATAGTAACGAAGTGGATATCATGGTGTGCCAACAAAAAAGGATACCCAAATGGGTGTCCTTTTTTGTTGCCACCCCATAAGATTTGGATTGAACACTTGGTTCGTCCGTCATATGATGGGCTTACTTGATGGGCAAGGACTTCGTAGCGATAGCGGAGAAGCGTCCCTTGTGGTATGTTTTATAGTTTGCCAAAGGGTATCCTTTTTTTGTTGTGCTTTCACCAAAGGGACTCTCCCTTGTATTTTAGGGCTCTGCCCGTTTTTTTAGCAAATTAATTTATTGTTTTGTTAAGTGATTGAAATAATTTTTTTAGTGTGCTATAATATTATATAATGATAATAAGGAGAGTAAGTGTATGACAGTTGGATACGGAATAACATTTGGGCTTTCAATAATCTTGCTTGCCTTATATCGTTTTTTGGTTAAAGATAAAGAGTTTTGGCTGGGCTTGCTTTTTGTTTGCATATCGGTTGTTAATCTTGGCTATTTTATGCTATCGCTTGCAAAATCGGTTGAGTTTGCTATAATTGCAAACGATATTGCTTATTTAGGTAGCGTGTTTTTATCTACTTGTATGTTTTTAACCATAGTAAAACTTTGTGGTTTTACGGTAAGAAAACGAACGATAATAATTCTTTTATCGCTTGGCGCAGTAATGTTTTTAATAGTGGCAACAAGTGGTATATTGCCGTGGTATTATAAATCGGTGTCGCTTGAAAGGGTAAACGGTGTCGCAAAACTTAAAAAGGAATATGGTGTGTTGCACCCACTATATTTGGCATATTTGGTTGTTTATTTTTTGGCTATGATATGCGCAATCTTGCATTCTCTAATAAAAAAGAAAGGAAATGCTCAAAAGGTAGCAGGCTTTCTTGCCTTTATAGTATTTATAAATATTGCCGTGTGGTTTGCCGAAAGGTTCGTAAAACCAAACTTTGAGTTTTTATCCGTTTCATACCTTGTTTCTGAAATGCTGTTTGTGTTTTTGTATTGGACAATGCAAGATTATATTCATTGCACAAATGTTCCTAACCTTTCTGCGCAAGAAGGTTTAAGCGGGGCAATAACAAATATGAGTATGGAAGAAAAACTTAATAAAGTTCTAACATTTATAGGTGGTGGCGAAACACTTGCCGTTAGGGAAAGGGAAATACTTGAACTTATTCTTGGCAATGTAAAGCGAAAAGAAATTGCTAACAAACTTTCAATTTCGGAAAACACCGTTAAAACTTATACAAGAACTCTTTACGCAAAACTTGGTGTAAATAGTAGAAATGAACTATACGAATTAATAATAAAAAAATAGCATAAAAACATTAAAACGGGCGATAAAATATCGCCCGTTTTTTTGTGTAAAAAAATAATAAAATGGCAAGAAAAACACAAAAAAAGCATTTGCTTTTTTATTAAATTATTAATTTTCACCCTTTTTCACCCCTAAATTATTATATTTTCACCCCTATGGGGGTGAAGATTTAGTGTTTTTTATATGATAAAATATTTACAAGCAAGATAAGGGCTAATCTAAAAAAAGGAGATGAAATGATGAAAAAAATTACGCTATTATTGCTATCGTTGTTGTGTGCTGGTTCTATGTCAATGTTCGTTGCTTGTGAAGACCCACACGAACACGCTTTTGGAACTCAATTGCAACATAACGACACGCACCACTATTACACATGCGAATGTGGTGAAAAGAAAGACGAAGTGGCTCATACTTACGACAAACAAGTTGCAGATGAAACCTATTTCAAAGAAGAAACTTCTGCTAATGTTACATTCTTTAAGTCTTGCACTTGTGGTGCTAAGGGAACAGAAACTTTTGTTGTTGCTAAACAAGTGGGCGAGTTAACCAGTTTTAGTATCACAGACAAATCTTACGACGGGTTGCCTATAACAGCGCCTGCATATCAAACTAATTCTACTGGTGCAGTAACTGTTGAATACAAAGTAAAATCGGCAGACGATACGACCTATACTACAACTGCGCCTACAGATGTAGGGGAATATACGGTTAGAGTAAGTGTTGCTGGTAATAGGGTATATTCACCTGTTAGCGAAACCAAAGATTTTGCTATTAGCAAGTGTGAAATTAGTGGATTATCTCAATCTTTTACTTATAACGGTTCAACAAAACACACCGTTGAACTTCCTACTTCGGTTGTTCCGGAAAGCGGGATTTCGCTTGAAATAACTTTTGATTCTGCTAATGCTGACGCACACCCAGTAGGTGTAAAAGTGCTAAAAGAAGGTATTGAAACAAACAACTACGAAGTAAAAAATTGCACGGCAACCATTGAAAAAAAGGAAATACATATTCCATCACTTCTCACAAAAGAGTATGACGGTAATGAATGGGGCACTTTTGAATACACCTTTACTACGGCAGATGGATTGTTGGCAGGCGATACTGCTACGATATCATTTGATGCAGGTGCACAAGATGAAGTAGTTAATGTTGGCGTTTATAACGATTGTTATTTTTCAAATGAAATATTAACAGGTATGGAAAACTATGAATTAGTTGAAAATACATGCAATGTAGAAATTGCGCCAAAAATTTTAAGATTTGAAGATGTTTATGTTAAAGATTATGACGGAACAAACATTATAAGATTTGATTTTAACGATATTTCAAAAGATGGCATTGCTGCAACCGAAGGTGTTTATGTAAAGATTGAAGCATTAGAATATGACACACCTGAAAGCAATCCACTTAAAAATGTTGGTTATTATGCACAAGCAGATTTTGGCCCTGCGCAATTCTACACAAGCGACAATTCGCTAACCGAGAATTATTCTTTTGACGATAATTATTTCCAAGGTGGATGGTCGGGATTTGAACTTTGGATTTTAGATGCTAATCCATTGATTATTGAAGTTGTAGACAGGTTCAACATAGGCACAGATTACATTTTATCTGTAAAAATTAAACAAGGCGCAGTTAGGGTTGGCGATAGCATTATATTGCCAGGCTCGCCTGATAAAGTTTATGAAGTTTTGAAAATTGAAAAATACCAAAAAGAACAAGGGCAAGCAAATGTTGGTGAAGAAGTTGGTATTTATATTGACGGAATGGCAGACTTGTCAGAAGTTGTAAGGGGTGATTTCTTATACACTCAAGGCGAGATTCCAGAACTTGCAACAACATTCTTTGCAAGCATTTACGCTAAAACGCAAGAAGAGGGTGGAAGAACCACGCCTTTCAATAATGGCTATGCGCCAAACATCATAGGTCTTGGCGACACTCAAGTGGCAACCATTAATATAGTTGATGTTTATGGAAAAGACGATATTTGGGTTGTTCCTGGAGATAGCGCATTAGTTAAAATTACTTTAACAACCGCACTACCTGCATCTTTGCTTGAAAACTTTGAGTTTACGTTGTTTGAAGGCGGAAGAGTAACTGCAACAGGCGTGGGTGTTGATTATGTTGAAAGTAGCAATTATGGAAACTCTATGGTTGCAACCGATAATTTTGATGCTGTGGCAGGAATGCCAACTGTTATTAGGTTAACAAACACAAGAAACGAAGCATTAAATACTCTTCAATTCTATGTTTCAAATGGAGCAGGTACTGGCAATTATTTAACCGATTTCACTATTAAATTGTATGACAGTTCGTTCAATCTAATTGACGGCACGCACAACAATTCAACTGGCGCGTTCACAAAAACTGCAGATAGTTCAACTTGGTCGCTTGGTGCAGAAGAAACTTGCTACATTGTTATAACCTTAACAAACGCAACAGAAGATGTGTTTGCTTGGTTAAGTTAAGTGTAAACGATAAAAAGTGGGCTTTTTAGCCCACTTTTTGTTTTTGCTTGCTAACGATATGTCTTGGTAAAATCGTTTTTTACATATTGACAACAAATATAGCAAAGTAGTATAATATATATATTGTAATATATGCAAAGGGAGAAAGTAAAATGGGTTTGGCTTCAATAATTGTTATTGCGCTTACTGCGCTTGCTATAATTTATAGCACAATCGTAGGTATGTGTAGGGGAAGAAACCGTTCTATTTTAAGGCTTGTGTTAGTTATACTTTGTGGCGTTGGTGCATTCTTTTTAAGGGAAACGGTTGCAAACTTATTGCTTAATTTAGAAATGAACGGCGAAACGCTTGGCGCTACTATCACAAATGCAGTTGCCGAACTTCCCGAAGAAGTTATTGTTTTAATGACTTCGCTAATTAGCGTAGTTTTATCGCTTGTGGTTTACTTGGTGGTGTTCTATCTTTTAAGGCTTATAACTTGGATGATAATTTACCCCATTTTCAAAATATTCATTAAAAAGGGCGAAAAAAAGGGCAAAGGTCTTGGCGCGCTTTTTGGTTTTGTTCAAGGCTTGTTAATAGTAATGCTTGCTATTGCGCCACTTTCAGGTGTTGTTTCGGCAGGCGATAGAATATCAAAACTAAAAGTTGGCGAAGAAGCACTTCTTCCAGACAATGTAATACAAATATTTAGCGATTACGGTATAACCGACTACGGAACTTCGCCCGTTGGCTCTGTTTATGAAACGATAGGTGGTTGGTATTTTGAACTAATAACCACCACAACTAAAGATGATGGCTCAACCATTTCGTTGCCAAGGCTTGTTGGTATGGCAGAAGCAACCATTGAAGTTGTTGGCGCGTTTGTTGAAGGCGCAGAAGATGTTGACATAATCGTTTCTGAAACTGCAACAAAAGAAGAAAAAATCGCTGCGCTTAAAGATTTTGGTGCGCAAATCAAAACGGCAGGCCAAAAGGCAAACGAACTTGGTGTAGATGAACAAGAAATACTCAACTCACTTGCCGAATTAGCAGTTCATGTTCTTGGTGGCGATACTGGTGGCGAAAGTGTTGCAATCGCAGGTGATAGTGCAAACCTTGCCGCGGCTGGTGATGCCATAGTAGATATTGCAAACTACTATGAAACCGAAGCCATTACTGATGAAAAAATTGCCGAAATAGTAAACGGCTTTGCTTCTAACCCCATTATGATTGACACCCTTGGTGGCCAAGTAATTCGAGAAGTTGCCGAAACCGATAAGCCCCGTTTTGAGGCGGCAATAGATGCAACCAGTTTATCTCAAACAAGAAAAGATAAAATGAAAGCAATGTTCGGTATAGCAATAATTGTTGACCCAGGTGTTTAATTAAAAACTTAAAGCCCCACTTTGTGGGGCTTTTATTTTGCCTTAAAAGGAACAAAAAATCGCCAAAAACAGTAAAAAATCGGTAATATAATGATTATTTTACAAAATTCGACAAATATTGTTCAAAAATAATTTATTTTTGTCCAAAAATACTTGAAAGGGGTAAATAAATAATATATAATGTAATAAAACAAGGAGGTTTGTATGAAATTAAGAAAAATCGTTTTATTACAAGATACCAAAGAACAAAACGAAATACTTGCCGAAACTTTTACAAAAACTGAAGAATACGAAGTGGTTGCAAAATCGCTAAATGGCGAAGAAGTTTGTGATTTGGTTAATGAGTATTGTCCAGATTTTTTGATAACCGAACTTGTGCTTAAAGGGTATGACGGGTTAAAGGTAGTTGAAGAAGTTGCCAAAATGAAAAAGGGGGTTAAGATAATAGTTTTGAGCGCGCTTTGTAGTGCCGAAATTATTGAAAGGGCGTTAAGGCTTGGCGCAGACTATTTTATGGCAAAACCATATAACTTTAACTTGCTTGAAGAGAGAATGAGTGAACTTTTAGAAAGCGAAAAAGAACAAGTTAAGCCTGAGGGCTATGTTAAACGAAAAAGTGTTTCGCTTGAAGAAAAAATTAGCAAAATATTTATTAATGTTGGTATTCCACCACATATAAAAGGGTATTCTTTTTTAAGGGAAGGTGTGGTGATGGCAGTTAAAGAGCCAGAGATTATAAACAACATCACCAAAAAACTTTACCCTATGATAGGCAAAAGGTATAACACTACTGCAAGCAAAGTTGAGCGTGCTATTCGCCACGCGATAGAAGTTGCTTGGAATAGGGGAAGAATAGAAAGTATAAACGCAATTTTAGGGGTTAGGGCATATGTTGGTGGAGAAAAACCAACCAACGGCGAATTTATCGCGCTTGTTGCCGATAAAATGCTACTTGAAAACTCTTAAAAAAAATTTTTAAAAAAATTAAAAAAACAGTTTAGAAATCTTGCGTATATAGATATAATATAGCCGTCTTTTAGGGAAAGGGTAACACCTTTTAATAAAAAACTATATATATGATATAAAGGGATGGGAAAACTGTATGCCAAAATACATTAAATGTCCAAGATGCGAACTCAATT
>JAFTSI010000047.1 GCA_017467345.1 Clostridia bacterium | reverse complement strand
TGGTCGTGGTGAGAACATCTAACGTTGGGATTAAATTCTAGTTCGTTTTTCAAAAATGCTTCTACTGCGATGTCGCAATCGCCTCTAACACCACCGAAAAGTTTTATGCCAAGTTCGTTAAGCGCACTTATGGCTCCACCGCCTATGCCACCACAAATAAGAATGTCCACGTTGTTTTTTTTTAAAAAACTTGATAATGCGCCGTGACCTTGTCCGTTAGTACTAACAACGGTTTTAGAAATTATTTTATCGTTTTCTATATTGTAAATCTTAAACTGTTCGGTATGCCCGAAATGTTGAAAAACCTGTTCATTATAATAAGTTACTGCAATTTTCATAATAATATCTCATTTATTTATATATCTATATTATACCCCTTTTTACCACTTTTTTCAATTGTTTTGAATTAGCAATAAAACTTATCGACAAAATAAATTAAAAATCCTTTTAAACTCTTTGTAAAATAAATTTTAAGAGAAAAACATTGAACAATTTAAAAACTTTGTTAGTTTGCAAGAAGTATTTAGATACTCTAAATATCTTACCCGATGACAAAATTGAAGATTAGAACCAATTATGAACAAAAATTATAAATAAAAAAGCACAAATATGTGCTTTTTTTTGGTACTCCTGGCGGGAATCGAACCCACAACGGCCCCTTAGGAGGGGGCTGTTATATCCATTTAACTACAGAAGCGTTTATGAAATTGTTAGTTTGAGTTTTTGTTTGTTAATTTTTGTTGCAATGGCTTTGTTAAATGGGGATAACAGTGTCTGTTTTGCCGAGCAAGGTTTGCCTTGCGAACGCCATTTCGCATTGTGCGAAATATATCCATTTAATTACAGAAACATTTATTAAGTTTTTTTATTTTTGGTTGCGAAAGGCGACAACAATCTCTATTTTTTGTAAACCTTGAATAAGCAAACCACCGATAAGGCCACAAACAGAGCCTTGTAAGAGGTTGAAAGGAACATTAACGATTGCTACCCCTGCCCCATATAAAATGGCTTCGTAAACAAAATAACCAAGCGCAATGATTACCGTGCCGATTAAGAAGGCAATTACACACCTTAAAAGGTTTGGCTTATTATAAACAATAAGCGCAAAACAAGTGGCAAAGCCTGCCTTTACGATAAGCGTTGCAGGGATATATATGAAATATCCTAAAATTAAATCTGCAAGCGCGCTTGCGATAGCCGAAATGGGAATTGACCACTTGGGTTTAAGCATAAAGCAAGCAACTACTATAACTGCATCACCAAGATGGACATAGCCAAGCGGTATTGGGATTGACACAAATGCCGTTGCAACGACTATTAATGCAATTAAAAGTGCCGATAGAACAATGTTTTTGGTTTTCATAACCAGTTCCCCCTTCCGACAAAATTATTTTACTACAAAAAAAGCAGATATGTCAAACGAAAGAAAGTTATTTTTTGATTTTGTATAAAGGTGATATTGTTTGGGTAAAATTAAAGTGTTCCTACTAAAACAAAAATGCTAATTAAAAGCATAAAATGATAAGGGAACTACTTTTTTTGACTTGAGGAAATTATGATAAAGCGCGGTGAATTATATTACGCCGATTTAAGCCCCGTTGTGGGTAGCGAACAAGGCGGTGTTAGACCTATTTTAATAGTGCAAAACGACACGGGCAACAAGTATAGCCCTACCATTATTGCCGCCGCCATAACAAGCCAACTTTCAAAAGCAAAACTCCCCACGCACATAGAGATAAGCGCGCACGAATTTGGGCTACAAAAGGATTCTGTGATACTATTAGAACAAATTCGCACACTTGATAAGCGCAGACTTATGGAAAAGATAGGAACACTTTCGCCAGTAGCAATGAAAAGAGTTAACACAGCCCTATTAATTAGTTTAGGGTTTGGGGAAATATTAAAAGCAGATATCGTATAAAAGCCACTACTTCTAAAGATGTAGTGGCGTTATATAAATCCACAAGTGGATTAGTTATATTCACTTTTCAAGTGAGTGATATTGCCTTACGGCAGTTATATTCGCCATACGGCGAGTATAGGATTAAATTAAACAACTTCAAGCCTTAATTAACATTTAAGGCTTTTTCTTTTTTGTAGCGTTCAACGGCTTTTAAGTAGCGTTCTGATAGTTCAAGGCTATACCGTTGTTTTTCTTCGTAAGAGAGTTTTTCATACTTTTCTTTATCGGTAAGTCTGCCAAGCGCATCACCTACTTCGCCTTCGGTATCTAAAAGGTTTTTTACCTTTAGGTAAAAATCATCACTTTTATTTTCCGTTTGCAAGATATCTTCCCTTACCTTTTCGGTGTAATATTCTTTGACCTTTGATTTTGATATGCCTTGTTTTTCGGCACGAATAAGTTCATTTTCAACTTCTTTTTGATAGTTTTGCCAAAACCCACTTTTTAAGCGGCGCTTTGCTTCTTTACAGTATTCTTTAAACGATTTAAGTTCTGCCATAATTAACCCCTTTCAACATTTTTCGACATTTTTTGCATAACAAAAAGAAAACCTACCAAATCATCTTTGGTAGGTTAGTTTCTTTTAGCCTTTAACGCTTCTTTTTCTTGCTGCTTCCGATTTCTTTTTCTTTCTAACGGAAGGCTTTTCGTAGTGCTCTTTCTTGCGGAGGTCGCCTATGATGCCATCGCGCGAACATTTTCTCTTAAAACGACGAAGTGCGCTATCAAGATTTTCGTTTTCGCCAACTCTTACGGTGCTCATTTCTTACTACCCTCCTTTGCCCTACGGCGTTTACTACTTTAATAAGCGTGTTTAAGTATAATTTAATCGCCAAAAAATGTCAAGCGATTTTAAGACAGTTTTATTAAAAAGTAAAAACACGCCATTAAGCGTGTTTAATACTTGTTTTGAAGATATAAAAATGCCTAAAGCATTGTCATTACTTTGTTAAGATTAGTTTCTTTCGCTTTTCTCATACAAGTAAACCAGTCAATGATAGTGAGTATACCACATAAACCACCTGTGAGTAATTTAAGAACACCCATACCAGTTTCCCCTAACATAAATCTGTCAACTCCAAAACTACCTAAAAATAAAGAACATAATAATATTGTAGTGGGTTCTTTAAGTTCAATACTTTGCAATAAATACATTTTATCATCAGGTATTTTTGATAATTTTTCCTTTAAAAGATAAATACTTTCACTTGGAAAATATTTCGCATTCGCCATAATATAAGCGTCAACTTTGTCTTGTGTCATTTTTCACTTTCTCCTTTTAAAATGTGTTAAAAATATATCTCATTAATACTGCAATAGCAACAACTATCGCGATATAATTGAACAATTTGTTATACTTGCCCGTTGTGTGTAAGCAACCATAAACTACTAAGGCTGTTGGTAAAGCCATAAAATTATAGTTAATATATCCGTTAATATCTCCACTTAATAAACAAAGCATAGCCCTTGTCATTTTACAAGTGGGACATTCTACCCTAAAAATTGCTTTTATTAAACAGGTTTCTCCTAAAACTTCTAAATATGAAAAATAAATTATTGCTATAATTACTATTATTAAATCAGTTATAAGCCATTTTCTTAATTTTTTCATAGGATAAAAGCGACAATTTGGTGCTTTTTGCTTTATTTTAGCACCAATTTGGTAATATGTCAAGTATGAAGATAGGTAAAAATTTAAAATTTTTAAGAAAACAAAAAAATCTCACTCAAAATGAAGTAGCAGATGTTTTAAATATTACAAGACAGGCTTATTGTAGATACGAAAATGACCAACGGGAACTACCGTTAGAAGCCCTATGTTCTTTAGCAGATTTTTATGGTGAAACTACTGATTTTATTTTGGGCAGAGAAAGTTTATAAGAAATAAAAAAGCACGCTTTGGTTAAAGCGTGCTTTTTTTGTTGTGTTTTGTTTTTTATGCTGGGGTCCAGCCCATTTTTTGTCCACTTAAAATGTGGATATGTAGGTGGAATACAGTTTGACCTGCATCGTCGCCTTGGTTGATTACTAAACGATAACCATTTTCTAAACTTAACTCCTTTTCAAGAGTGGGGATTTTGAGTAGGCATTTTCTTACCATTTCGCTTTGCTCTTCGTTCATTTCAGCAAGAAGTTTAAAGTGGCTTTTTGGTATGCATAAAAAGTGGTTTTTTGCCTTGGGGTCAATATCTTTAATGATAATCATATTTTCATCTTCATACATTTTAGTTGCAGGGATTTCGCCTGCGATTATTTTACAAAACAAGCAGTTTTCCATAATTATTCTCCTTTAATTATCTAATTCTACAAGCGCGCCATCTAAATAGGGCGCAACTACTTTTACCTTTACTATATCGCCTACTACTTCCTTTTCTTTAAGGTATAACCTCAAATAGTTTTCGGCATACCCTTCTAAATAGCCGTTAACACTTTCTTCGGGTATCATATAAAGCGATTTACCTATTTGCGAAGATACGAAATCGTTTTTAAGCTCACTTTTAAGTTTTAGCATTTTTTCCATACGCGCCTTTTTTACTTCGGCAGGTAGGTCGGTTAGTTTATATGCTTTAGTGCCTTCCCTTGGACTAAAAATAAAGGGGTGTATGTCGCTAAACTTAACTTCTTTTGCAAGTGATAAACTATCGTTAAAATCTTCTTCCCTTTCGGTTGGGTAGCCAACGATTATATCGGTGGTTATACCTGCGTTTGGAAAATACTCTCTAATTAATTTAAACTTTTCAATAAACTCTTCGCGCGTGTAGTGCCTATTCATACTTTTAAGCACGGCATTTGAGCCCGATTGCAAAGAAAGATGAAAGTGTGGCGCAAAGTTTTTTAGGCCTTTTAGTGCCGTTAAAAAGTTATTATCTATTACCCCTATATGAAGTGAGCCAAGCCTTATTCTTGTGTTCACTTCTTTTAGGCTTTCAATAAGGTTTGTGAGAGTTTTGCCGTTATAGTTATATGCAGACAGATTAATGCCGTTTATAACCGCTTCTACGGGGTTTACGCACTCAATTTCGTTTATAACACTTTCGGGGTTTCTACTGCGCGTTCTGCCCCTTAAATAAGGGATTATGCAGTAGGAACAAAAGTTGTTGCAACCATCTTGAACCTTTATATATGTGCGCTTTTTTAGGGTTTTAACTGCGTTTAGTTCTTCAAATGCGTTAGGCTCATCAAATAATTTTACACCTATGTTTTCGGTTAATAGGTCAAGTATTTTATTTTTTGAAAATGAGCCTGTAATTAGCGAAACATTTTTTTTGTTTAAAAAACTTTCGGGGGCTTTTTGGCTTGCGCAACCTGTGTATATAATTTTTGCGTTGGGGTTTAGTTTTAATACCCTACTTGCCGTTTGGCGCGATTTCTTTTCGGCTTCTTTGGTAACGGCGCAAGTGTTGATTATATATAGGTCGGCAAAACACAAGCAGTCGCTAACTTCATAGCCAAGTTGCATTAGCCCTGCGATAAGCGAATCGCTTTCACATTCGTTTACCTTACAGCCAAGTGTGAACACTACTGCTTTCATATGTTATCCTTTTGCATTACAAGTGCGCTCCACTCGCCCTTTATTTTTTGGGATACAAAGTTAAAGCCGTTTTCTAAATACGCGCTCTTTACCCTTTCTAACCTATCGGCAAGTATTCCACTTAAAATTATAATGCCATCATCTTTTAGGTTTTTGCCTATATGTGGCGCAAAGGCTATTAACACTTCTGCCATTATGTTGCACACGATAACTTCGGCAACTAAACTTTGGTCGTCAAGTAGGTTTTTAAGTAATGCTTTACCGTTTTTTGTGCCGTTAAGTTGCATATTGTGGTTGGTGGCAGTTATGGCGCACTCATCAATATCGGTCATAAGCACTTGTTTTGCGCCAAGTTTTTCGGCAGTTATGCCAAGTATTCCACTACCACAGCCTACATCTATAACGGTATCGCTTGGTTTAACAAACTGTTGCAAGTATTCAACGCACATTGATGTGGTTTCGTGCTCGCCCGTGCCAAACGCCATATTTGAATCAAGTAGCACCTTTATTTCGCCCTGCTTTTCGGCATAATTTATCCACTCTGGAACAATTACTACTTTGCCGATTGGGATAGGCTTAAAGTGTTCTTTCCAACTTTCGCGCCAAGCATCTCCGTCAATGTTGCGCTTAAAGGTTTCAAGCGTGCCAAAATCTAATTGCGCGTTTTCTTTTAGGGCAATTATATCGCGTTCGGCTTTTTTTAGGGCATCACTTTCTTCTACCTTAAAATAGCCCTTTACTACCACCGTTTTATCGGCAGTAAAAATCTTTTCATCAGCATAGTCCCAAGTTTTGCCTTCCTTTGCCAAGGCGATTACATCTTCTACATCAAAGATTACTACGCCGTGGTCGGTGTAGTTCCAAAAAATGTCGCTAACTATTTCGCTTCCTATATGCGTGGTGTTCACGCAAAGTTCAATATATTCGTTCATATTATTTTGAATAAGGGTCTTTACCATACATTGCAGTAAGGTTATCTTGATATTGTTTCATTTCGGCGCTTTGCTTTATGTCAAAATGCTTTTCAAACTCTTCTAAAGCGCGCTTTTGTTCTTTGGTGAGTTTTGTTGGGGTTGCTACATTTACTATGATGTAAAGGTCGCCCGTGCCCCTTGCCGTTTTTATGCCCTTGCCACGAACATAGAACACCTTGCCACTTTTTGTGCCTTCTGGAATAGTGTAGTCCATTGTTTCATCTATTAGTGGAACTTTCACCTTTCCACCAAGCGTTGCCGTTTTGAAAGAGATAGGCACTTCTACATAAAGGTCAAAGTTCTTTCTCTTAAAGATTTTGCTTGGCTCTACCCTAAACACTACTATTAGGTCGCCAGAAACTCCACCGTTCCTACTTGCTTCGCCATAGCCACGCTTTCTTATGTAACTACCCGTATCTGCGCCTGCTGGAATATCAAGTGTAATTTTAGTGCTTTCTTTTATATAGCCCTTGCCCTTACACTCATCACAAGCATCTATTATTTTTTTACCTGTTCCACCACACTCATCACAAGGTCTAACACTTACTGAACGGAAAAAGCCGTTGCCTGTTGTGTATTGTATTTGACCTGTGCCACCACACTTGGGGCAAGTTTTATAAGCCGTGCCACCCTTTGCGCCTGTGCCTGAACACTTTTTACAAGGCGCGTTTCTGGTGTATACAATTTCGCGTTTGCAACCTTTTGCAGCGTCTAAAAAACTTAGAGTTACTTCAAGTTCAATGTCTTGACCTGGGGTTTTGGTTTGAGCGCGTGTGCTTCTTCCACCAAAGCCACCAAAAATATCGCCAAAAATATCTTCAAAGCCACTAAATCCACCTGCACCACCAAAGCCACCTTCACCGCCAAAGCCTGGGTTGGCTTGTTGAAAGTCGTATTGCTTTCTTTTCTTTTCGTCGCTTAACACTTCGTTGGCTTCGTTTATTTCTTTGAACCTTTCGGCTGCTTCTTTATCGTTTGGGTGTAAATCGGGGTGATATTTTTTAACAAGCGTGCGATACGCTTTTTTTATGTCGTCTTGAGAGGCGTTTTTGTCTACGCCTAATATTTCGTAATAATTTTTTGCCATAAAAAGTCCTTATAGTAGCACAAACTGAAAGGCGAACTTTTCGCCTTTCAGGTGCTAAGGTAAGATATAAAGAATATTGTTTTTTAATTAGTTCTTGCCGTCTTGATGATATTCGGTATCGCCACCGTTGTTGTCATCAGGGTTTGGATTTTGGTTTTGTGCTTGTTGGTAGATTTTTGCAAATACCTTTTGCGATTCTTCCGAAAGTTTTTCAAAAGCCTTATCCATTTTTTCTTTATCGTTAGTTTCAAGTTCGGCTTTGGCAAGTTTTACTTCTTCTTCAAGTTTTGCCTTGTCTTCATCAGTAAGTTTATCGTTTAAGTCTTTAACCGATTTTTCTACTGTGAAAATCATACCGTCAAGCCTGTTCTTAGAATCTACTGTCGCTTTACGCTTTTTATCTCCTTCTTCGTATTGTTTTGCTTCGTTTACGGCTTTATCAATATCTGCGTCGCTAAGGTTGGTTGAAGAAGTGATGGTTATGTTTTGCGATTTGCCTGTTCCAAGGTCTTTTGCAGATACATTAACTATACCGTTTGCATCAATATCAAAGGTTACTTCAATTTGTGGTATTCCCCTTGGTGCAGGTGCTATGCCTACAAGTTCAAATCTACCAAGAGTTTTGTTATCTTTAGCGAATTCTCTTTCGCCTTGTAAGATGTGGATATCTACTTGGGTTTGGTTATCTTGCGCAGTTGAGAACACTTGCGATTTCTTTACAGGGATAGTGGTGTTCCTTTCTATAAGTTTGGTGCATACGCCACCCAAAGTTTCAATACCAAGTGATAATGGGGTTACATCTAATAAAAGAACATCTTTAACTTCGCCAGAAAGCACACCGCCTTGGATTGCAGCGCCGATTGCAACGCATTCATCAGGGTTAATGCCCTTAAATGGTTCTTTGCCAGTTACCTTTCTTACTTCATCAATAACGGCAGGAATACGGGTTGAGCCACCTACTAAAATAACCTTATCAATGTCGCTAAAAGAAAGTTTTGCGTCGTTCATAGCGTTCTTTAAGGGGGTTACGGTTGCTTCAACAAGGTCACGGGTTAAAGCGTCAAACTTTTGCTTACTGATATCTACATCAAGGTGTTTTGGACCAGTTGCATCTGCCGTGATAAAGGGAAGATTTACATTAGTTTGGTTCATTCCTGAAAGTTCAATTTTTGCCTTTTCTGCGGCTTCTTTAATTCTTTGCATTGCAAGTTTATCGCCCGATAAGTCAATGCCTTCTTTTGCCTTGAACTCTTGAACTAAATAGTCCATAACCTTTTTATCAAAATCGTCGCCACCAAGTTCACAGTTACCGTTGGTTGCTAATACTTCAAACACACCGTCGCCTATTTCCATAATAGATACATCAAAGGTGCCGCCGCCAAGGTCATAAATAATAACCTTTTGGTTTTTGCCTTCTTTGTCTAAGCCGTATGAAAGGGCTGCTGCGGTTGGTTCGTTTATAATACGCAATCCATTAAGTCCTGCAATTTTGCCTGCGTCTTTAGTTGCTTGGCGTTGGCTATCTGAAAAATATGCAGGGCAAGTGATTACTGCGTCGGTTACAGTTGTGCCTAAATATGCTTCGGCATCTTTTTTGAGTTTTGCCAAAGTCATTGCAGAGATTTCTTGGGGGGTGTATTGTTTGCCATCAATGGTTACCTTATAATCACTACCCATATGTCTCTTGATAGATGCTACTGTTCTATCGGGGTTTGATACTGCTTGGCGTTTTGCTACTTGACCTACTAATCTTTCGCCGTCTTTTTGAAATGCTACTACCGAAGGGGTAGTTCTTGAGCCTTCTGCGTTAGCAATTACTACTGGTTCACCATTTTCCATTACTGCTACGCATGAGTTTGTTGTTCCTAAGTCAATTCCTATCGTTTTCATAATCTATATTGTCTCCTTATTATTTACTATTTTACTACGCTTACTTTTGCGTATCTTATGATTTTATCTTTACACTTATATCCCTTTTGGAATACCTGTTTAACCGTGTCGCTTTCGTCAGTTTCGCTTGCTTCAACTTGCATAATCGCTTCGGCTATGTTTGGGTCAAAAACTTCGCCTACTGGGTTAATTTCTTCTACATCTACACTTTTTAGTATCTCTTTATATTTCTTTACTAAAAGTTTGATGCCTTCGGCAGTTTTTTCGTCTAAATCCATATTGAGTGCCATATCTAAATGGTCGCCTATAGGAAGAAGTTTTACTAACACATCTTTTTTGCCTTCGTCAAAGGCATCTTGCCAAAGCCTTGCGTTGCGCTTTTTATAGTTGTCAAACTCTGCAACATTGCGCATCCACTTATCTTTAAAGTCTTCGGCTTTTTTCTTTTCTTCTTCAAGTTCTTTTATTAAACTTTCGTTTTCTTCTTTTAGTGCCTTTTCAAGTTCGCTTTCGGTTACTTCTACTTTTTTTTCTTCGTTTTTTGCCATCTCTTAGCCGTCCTTTTTATTCTTTAATACATCTTCAAGTATTTTGCCTACGCCTTCTAATACCGATACTACCTTTTGATAGTCCATATGCATAGGCCCTATTACTCCGTATGTGCCCATATTCACGCCACTTGCAGAATATGTTGCAGTTACTATTGAGCAATCGGCAAGTTCCTTGCCCCCGTCGCCTATCTTTATGCTAATCTCTATATCGTCGCTATTTTCGGCGATTAAATCGCGAAGTTTATCTTTACTTGTCATAACCGATAAAAAGTTTTGAACTTTGTTTTCGCCCTCATACTCTGGATTTGAAAGCATTTTGCCTTCGCCCTCCATTATGATTTCGCTCTTATCTCTATCTATATAATCGGCTATTGCGTTTATTACCATTGCAAATATTTCGCGATACTTTTCAAACTCACTTGCAACGGCATTTTTCATCTTTTTGATTTCGCCAAGCGTTTTGCCTACGAATAGTTTTTGCATTAATGCGCTTGCTTCTAAAATCTCTTTATCCGTCATACTCTCTGGAATATCAATAAATCTATCACGGATTAAGGTGCTTTCGCTAACGATTAAAAGTAATGCCTGCGTTTTTTTGTGCCTGAATAAATCAATCTTTACTATCTTATCGTTTTCGTTATGCACGGGCACGGCAAGTGATGTGTAATCGGTTAATGAACTTATTACCTTTACTGTGCTTTGCACCACTTCTTCAAGGTTATCGGCGTGCTCTTCAAATGCGCCACGGATATTTGCAAGTTCCTTTTTGGTTAGTTTACTTTTATCCATAAGTTCACTAACATATAATTTATACGCTTCAATTGATGGAACTCTGCCACTACTTGTGTGTAGTTGCGATAAATACCCAAGTTCTTCTAACCCTGCAAGTTCGCTCCTTACAGTTGCCGACGATACCGTGGGCATATACTTTTCCGTTATGCTTTTACTTGATACCGGTTGCGAAGTGCGAATATAATCATCTACAACGCATTGTAAAATCTTCTTTTTTCTATCAGAAAGTTTCATCTTTTCTCTCTTTGGCAAATGGCTTTGCCGTTTGTTAGCACTCTTAACCCGTGAGTGCTAACTTTGACTTCATTTTACTCTTATAATTAGGCTTTGTCAAGCCTTTTATTCCACTTTTTTAAAATATTTTTTTGTTAGGGGTAAATTCGCTTGGATTTTACTTGCGATTTTTAGTTTGATAAAAATAAAAAAACTTGCGATATTTCGCAAGTTTTTTATATGTTTTCATTTAACTTTTATATTTTTATATAAATGGTTATTTTCTAATAGCACCGTTGCCTTTTATATAGTATTTTGTGGTTAAAAGTGCATCTGGGCCCATAGGTCCACGCGCGTGGAGTTTTTGGGTGGATATGCCTATTTCTGCGCCTAAGCCAAACACAAATCCATCACTAAAACGGGTTGATGCGTTATGGTATACACAAGAACTATCTATTTTTTCTTGGAAGATTTTTGCGTTTTCTTCATTTTCGGTTACAATGCTTTCGCTATGCTTGGTGCAATGTTCGTTGATATGAGAAATTGCTTCTTCTAATGAGTTTACTACCTTTACTGATATAATGGCATCACCATATTCGGTATAAAAATCTTCGGTAGTTGCTTTTACTACCCTTTCTTTACCAGATAAAACTTCAAAAGACAAATCATCTACGCGTAGTTCAACTTGCTTTTCGCTAAGTTTATCGTAAACTTTAGGCAAGGCTTTTTCTAATATATTTTTATGTATTACAAGCGATTCACACGCGTTGCACACAGAATAGCGTTGGGTTTTTGCGTTGAATACTATTTCTACTGCCTTATCAATATCGGCAAACTCATCAATATATACATGGCAGTTGCCCGTGCCTGTTTCTATGATAGGAATAGTTGATTCTTTGGTGGCAAAGTTTATAAGCGACGCGCTACCCCTTGGTATAATTAAATCTATATATTTATCCATTTTAACAAACTTTAAGGTGGTTTCGCGCGATACATCTTCTATGAGCATTACTGCATTTTCATCAATGCCACACTTTGAAAGGGCTATTTTTATTACCTTTACTATTGCTTTATTAGAGTTGATTGCCTCTTTTCCGCCCTTTAAGATTACGGCGTTTCTGGTTTTGAAAGCAAGCGCAAATGCATCTGCCGTTACATTTGGGCGCGCTTCGTATATCATACCGATTAGCCCAAAAGGAACTTTTTTCTTTTCAATGGTAATGCCTTGGTATTCGTTTACATAGGAATATTCCGTTTTGCCAACCGAACTTACTATGCTTGCTACCTGCTCTATGCCTTCGGCAATTCCATCAATTACCTTTTTAGTTAAAAGCAATCTATCTATAAAACTTGCGCTCTTGCCACTTTCTTTAGCAAACTCTATATCTTTTGCATTTTCTTCCATTAAGTATTCGGCATTTTCACGCAAAAGGGTTGCCGATAAATTAAGCGCGCTATTTACCACTTCTTCGCTAAGAGAAGTGAGTGTTTTTGACGCCTTTTTAGCAAGTATGCAAGTGTTAATTAAATCGTTCATTTTTATTACCTAACTAAATATTCTTTTGAATAGGTTTTTTAACCTTACTCTAAAATAAAAGCATTTTATTTTGATTTTTCTAAGTAGTTTTTTCTTATACCACTTTTCTACCTTTAAGGTATATTTTTTATCGGTTGTAGGTATAAAATCGCTCTTGCGATAAAAACCTATCATTACCCCAAAAACACTTTCTTCTTTAATGGGCTCTACCGTTAAGTGGCTATCCCCTTGCATAAGGTAGCCATCTTCTAATATGGCAACCACTCTATGCAACACTACTTCGCCATTTTCGCGCTCATAAAAAGCCACATCATATACCTTTAGTGGCGCGCTTTTTTTTGCGATTACTACCGATTGCGCGCTGTTTTTGAAAAAGGGCCACATACTATTGCCCTTTGGCACAAAGGTTATTTCGCCCTGCTTTAATAGTTGACTTTTATACCCGTTTACACTTTCCATTTTAGAACTCTTTTACTGATGAGTTTTTGTAGGTGGTAAATGTTATAGTGTAGCCGTTTGTTTCAACGGGTGGTAACGCACTTACCATTTCCCAGTTTGGAAGATTATCAAGGTTTTCATAGAATACTTCGGCTTCGCCGTCGGCATCTACCTTAGTAACTAACACTTCAGAGCAGTATGGTAGCATTGTTTTATAGAACATTGCGCCACCTATAATAAACACATCTTCGGTGTTGTAGTTTTTTAATACCTTAGATAGTTCTTCTAAACTTTGAACGATAGTGCAATCATCTCTACTTTCGCCACCTGGGAATAAAACAATGTTAGTTCTATTCTTTAAGGGCTTGCCGTTAGGGAAAGATTTTAGGGTGTTTGAACCCATTACTACTACCTTGTTTAAGGTTTTTTCTCTAAAATATTTCATATCTTCGGGGAGTGAAAAAAGTAAATCGTTCTTTTTGCCTATTCCCCATTTTTTATCTACAGCAACTATCGCTTTCATTATACTGCTACCTCAATTTTATCTTCTAATTTTGTGTATTCATATCCGTCTAACCTAAAATCATCAACGGTGAAATCGTAAAAGTTTTTAATTTCAGGGTTAATCCAAAACTTAGGCGCAGGATATTTTGGGTTTTTCAAAATCTTTTTAACAATAGGTATATGCCTATCGTAAATGTGCGCATCTGCTATTACATGCACAAGTTCGCCAACCTTTAAGCCTGATACTTGCGCAAACATATGAAGTAATACTGCGTATTGAACTACATTCCAGTTGTTTGCAGTTAGCACATCATTACTGCGTTGATTGAGTATTCCGTTTAATGTATCGCCAACCACATTAAAGGTCATTGAATATGCGCAAGGGTATAAATGCATTTCGTTTAGGTCTTGAAAAGTATAAATATTAGTCATTATACGCCTGCTTTGTGGGTTGTGCTTTAAGTCGTATAAAACCCTATCAACTTGGTCAAACTCACCCTCTTTATACTTGTGCTTAACTCCTAATTGATAGCCGTATGCTTTACCTATTGAGCCAGTTTCATCTGCCCAACTATCCCATATATGACTGTTGAGTTCGTTTACATTGTTTGATTTCTTTTGCCAAATCCATAATAACTCATCAATTGCCGACTTAAACGCCGTGCGACGCAAAGTGATTATAGGAAACTCTTTTGATAAATCATAACGGTTTACTATACAAAACCTTTTTACCGTGTGTGCAGGAGTTCCGTCAAGCCAACGGGGGCGAACTTCTAACTGTTCGTCACTAAAACCGTTTTCAACGATATCGGTGCAAGTTTTAATAAATAATTCATCTGCATAACTCATAATTTTTCCCCTTTCGTTTTATCCTTAAAACGCATCTTTTTTTATTTTTTTCCAGCGCCTTGCTATAAACCTTAATTTTAAGCGCTTGGGAGCAAGTTTCATTATAAAGTTCAAAAACTTGTTAAAGCCCCCTGGTATATATTGTAGTTTGTTTTTTGATAGTGCCTTTAACGATTTTTCTGCCACAAACTCTGGGCTTTTGCTTGAAAGTTTTCCCCATAAGCCTTGCCCTTTAATATCTTCAATAATATCTTCCCTTGTGGGAACGCCACCTGGCAACACCACCGTTACTTTAACGCCCTTATCTTTAAGTTCATAGTGTAGCGCAGTAAAGAAGTTTGTTAGCATAGCCTTGGTTGCGCTATATAGTGCAAAGTATGGCATAGGCGAAACACCCGACATTGAACTAATTGAAAGTAGTTCGGTTTTTTCGGCACGGCGATTTAGCAATGCGTGGGTTAAACTAATAGTAGACTCAGCATTAACCCTTATTTGAAACAATACCTTTTCTTCGGTATAGTCTAAAAACGCCATTTGCGTGTCAACACCTGCAACAAGTAGTATCTTTGAAAAGGTTATGCCCTTTTTGTCAATATACTCCACCATCTCTTTTCGCGAATCTTCCTTAGTTAAGTCGCAAGCAAAGTATTCAATTTGTATATTTGGGTGCTTTTCTAATATTTGGGTTTTAAGGGCTAAAAGTTTATTTTCGCTTCTGCCCGTTAAAAATAGGTTTTCACCGCGCTTTGCCGAAGAAAAGGTAAACGCCTTGCCTATTCCACCCGTTGCACCACTTATAAAAGTGTAGTTCATTTATTATTTAGTGGTTAAAAGTTTACTGCTTACTCCCTTAATCATTCCAAGTTTGCCAGAGAGTGAGTTAAGCGTTTGCATATCGGCATCTAATACCACGCTTATTACCGAAACGCCACGCTCTTTGCAAGGAAGACCTAATCTTCCACGCACGAATTCGCCATATTCGTGAAGCAATGCGTTTACATTGTTTACACTTTCAAAATCGTTTACTATTATTGCCAAAACGGCTAATTTCTTTTCCATAATTTCACCTTTTGTTTATTTTATCATATTTGCCGTATTTTAGCAATAAAATTGCGATTTTTTTAGCGCGCCTTTTAATTTCTCAATGGCTTTATTTTCTATGCGCGATATGTATGAACGCGATATCTTTAAAAAACTTGCCACTTCCCTTTGTGCATACACCCTTTCGCCCTTTAATCCGTAGCGTAAAACTATAACGGTGTATTCCCGCTTAGATAAGTTCTCTTTCAAAAACTTTAATAGTTTTTCCCTTTCAATACTTCTATCAACTCTCTCAAACACTTCTTCGGGGTCGCCAGAAAGTAGGTCAATTAAAGTGAGTTCGTTGCCCTCTTTGTCTTGACCTATTCCGTCGCTTAAACTTACTTCGGCTTTATACTTTTTGCTTTGGCGAAGTAGCATTAGTATTTCGTTTTCTATACACCTTGCAGTATATGTGGCAAAGCCTGTGCCCTTTTTAGGGTCAAAGGTGTTTACTGCTTTCATTAAACCGATACTGCCTACCGATAGTAAATCGTCTGCCTCAGCAGAGCCTGAATATTTTTTTACCATATGTGCAACAAGGCGCATATTGTGGGTTACAAGTTTATCTTTTGCGCTTTTATCGCCTTTTAACACTAACTCTATGCACTTGCTTTCTTCTTCTTTTGAAAGGGGTTTTGGAAAGCAACTACCGTTAATTACACTACCTGCGAAAAAGGTGATTTTTGCTATGAAGTATTTTAACATTTCTAAAAACATATTCTTGCTCCTTAATGCTTTTAGATTATGCTATGCTTAAAATTAATAAGGTATTATTTAGGGCAAGTCCGAAAAGTTGTCATATACCCATTTACTTTTATAAATATAGTGATACCATATCTTTGGCGTTTGGAAATACTTTCAAAGGGAGGATTAGGTTATAGTTTTTTTATATAGCGTTTTTAGTCGCGGGTATTACCGAAGACTTAGAAAAGCATTAGAAAAGGAAAATTGCGCTTAACACTTCCTTTGATTTTTTAGAGGTGAGTTATGATTTGTGATTTTTCATTTTTTTTAGAAACTTACGGTTTATCAACGCTAATTATTGCGGTGGCTGTTATGGTGATAAGTTTTTTGTGCGATATATTTTTTTCAAACAAAATACCCACCCTGCTCTCTAACGGCTTGCCATTTATAGTTGGCGTTGTTTTATCTACTCTTTACGCCTTTATTTTTGGTGGCGAAACGGAACTATTAAAGCCTATTTCTTCTGGACTTGTTGCCAGTAGTTTGGGGCTTGCCTTTAAGGCTTTTATAAGGAAATTAAAAAGCGGTAAAGCAGAAACCGATTTACTAATTTTATGCATTAGCGAACTCATTTTAGATTTTTGTGATGGTGATGCTTTTGCCGTTGCAAGGTCAATTGCAAGCATAATTAGAAGTAATGGATTTAGCAATCAAGAAACACTTGAAAAAGATGTTGATGATGTGCTTAAAAAATGTGGTATTGATAGCGACGGACTTTGCCAAACTATTATTAATTCGGCAAAAAACTTAATTAACCACTAAAAATATTAACTACGCGCGCCCAAATGTTTGGGCGCGCCTTTTTATTTTGTATAAATATTTAGAGTTTGCGCTTAATAAAGTTATGAATATTTTTAAACCGCTATCTAAAAACGAAAAATATCTAAAAGATAAACTTTCTTCAAGTGATTTACAGTTTTCTGCCATTAAGGTTGGAAAGTATAGTGGGCTTATTGTGTTCGTTAAAGATATTGTTGATAAAACTCAAATAGGCGAACTTATTATTAAGCCACTTTTAGACTTTAATGGTAACCTTTGCGAAGAAGATTTATCGGTTAGCATTTTAGCACCTGAAAAAAAGTGCGTTTACCATCTTCCCGATTGCATTAAAGAAGTGGTTAATGGTAATGCTATTCTTATTGTTGATGGGCTTAATGTTGCCTTTTCGCTTGGGGTTATTAAGGTGGAAAAAAGGGCTATTACTGAGCCACCTACTGCTACCGTTATTAAAGGGCCAAGAGAGGGGTTTGTAGAAAGTTTACCCGTTAATATTTCACTTATGCGTAGGCGCATTAAATCGCCCGATTTGACCTTTGAAAATGCCTGCGTTTTAGGTAAATACACTAACACCCCCATTACCCTTTGTTATATTAAGGGTGTTGCCGATAACGACTTGGTTAAAAAACTTAAAGATAGGCTAAATAGTATTGAAATTGACGGGGTGCTTGATTCATCATATATAGCAAAGTTTTTAGGGGAGCATAAAACTTCACTTTTTAAGCAGGTGGGAAACACCGAAAAGCCTGATGTGTTAACTTCTAAAATTATGGAAGGTAGGGTTGCTATCTTTGTGGAAGGTAGCCCTATTGCTATTACCGTGCCCTACCTTTTAATTGAAGATTTTCAAAGCCCAAGCGATTACTATAATTCGCCTTATACTGCCACCGTTTCGCGACTTATTAGGCTTTTTTCCGTTATTTTATCTATAATGCTACCTGCCTTTTTTGTTTCGGCAGAACTGTTCCATTTGCAACTTATTCCACTTAGTTTTTTAATTACTATTGTAAACAGTATTAAGGGTATTCCTCTATCGCCAAGTTATGAGATGTTTTTTACAATTTTAATTTTTGAAATACTAAACGAAACAAGTGTTAGAATGCCTAAATATGTGGGTATGGTGGTATCAATAGTTGGGGGTTTAGTTTTAGGCGAAACTGCCGTTACTGCGGGGGTTATTAGCGCGCCTACGCTTATGATTGTTGCGCTATCTGGAATATGCCTTTACACCGTGCCTGAACTTGAAAAAAACTTTTCGTTAATAAGGCTTATTTTCTTAACCATAGGCGGGGTTATAGGCGTGTATGGGTTAGTGTTGGCATCTGTAATTTTGATAGTGTATTTGGTTTCTTTTGAAAACTACTCTACCCCACTTTTCGCACCATTTTCCCCTTTAATTACCAAAGACTTAAAAGATAGCATTTACCGTGGATTTATTTTTAATAAGAACAGCAAGCCGTTTTCTATTAGAAGTAAGCAAAAAGGTGGTTTGGGGGTGGATAAATGAAAGCGTTAAAGTTAAGGCAAGTTTGTTTGTTTTTTATTGCATTTATTCCCATAAACAAGTTATTTTTGTTGCCAAGCCTTTTGGCAAGGAGTGCAAACGAAGATATGTGGATTTGCACGGCAATTAATATTATTGTTGACCTTTTAACTGTTAGTGTTTTAACGGTGTGCGCAAGAAAAACCAACACCGATATTTTTACTATGGTAGAAAATGCGCTTGGAAAGGTGGGCGCAAAAATATTGTTTTTTGTTTATGCTTTATTTTTTATGCTTAAAGCCATACTGCCTATCATTGAAGAAAAGACATATATTGAAATTACCCTTTACGAAGTGTTTCCAAAGCACCTTATGTTTTTGCCATTTTTTATTGTGGCATTTTATTTATGTATTAAAAAGTTGCGCGCAGTTGGCAGAACAAGCGATATCGTTTGGATATCTACATTAGTTGGGTTAATACTGCTTTTTGCGTTATCTATTGCTAACTGCGATTTTACTGCTCTTTTGCCCGTTGGCGCAAATGGTGTTAGCAATGTGCTTAAAGGCGCAAGGGTTGGGTTTATTTGGCACGGTGATGCCATTTATTTGGCGTTTTTCTTGGGACAATTTTACTGCCACAAAAAGGGTGCTATTAAGATTTTTTTGAGTTTTTTAGGCGGAGCGATTTGCGTGCTACTTTTTATGGTGTTGTTTTACGGAATATTTAGGTCAATAGCACATAGGCAGATATTTGCGCTTACCGATATTTCTAAATACTCTACCGTTATTTCTAACATTGCGCGTTTTGATTATTTAGGTATTATTGCTTTATTATTTTCTGGGGTGTTTGCCCTTACCGTTCCACTTTACTTTGCAGTAGAGTGTTTAATGCATATTTTTAGTTTTAAAAGCAGGGTTTTGCCAAGCCTTATAGTTAACGGATTAACATTTATTGCCGTTATACTTTTAAGGGAAAACTATTATGGATTAGAGAGTTTTGCCGCTTATATAGGCAGTTATTTAAGTTTATTCTTTTGCAATGTTTTGCCACTTTTTATTCCACTTTTGTTAAGGAGAAGTTATAAATATGAATATACGAAAAACTAAAATATTTGTGGCGCTATTCTTTTTGGTGTTTGCTATGTTTTTATCTAATGACTTTGGTTTAATAAACATTGAAAAAACGGCAATAGTTACTGCGCTTGCTATTGATAAGGGTGAAAAATATAACTATAAAATTACCGTGCAAGTTGCCGTTCCAGAGGCAGGAAATGCTAACACCGAAAACCCAAAAGCCACTATTTCTGGCGAAGGCGATACCGTTGCCGGTGCGCTTAAAGATGCAGGGAGTTTATCGGGGTGGTATTTAAAACTTTCGTTTTGCAACCTTTTAATTATAGGCAATTCACTAACAAGTGATAGCGTTATTAAAGAACTTGATTTTTTTGCTAAAACACTTAATGTGCAAGATTCTTCACTTGTGATTACTACCGATAATAACGCAAGCGAACTTTTGGAAAAGGCATCGCCTTTAGATAACATTTCTTCCTTTGCATTGCAAAAGGTTTTGTTAAAAGAGCCTGGGTTTGATAGCGAAGTTTTGCCTATTGATTTAAGAGAGTTTGTTAATGGTATTTATTCCAAGTCAAGTAGTGCGTATATGCCATTAGTTAAAATGGTTAAGCAAGATAGTTCAAGTAGTGGCGAAAGTAAAAGTTCAGGTGGAAGTGAAAGTAAAGATGAAAAGGTGGTGTTTGATGCCACCACTACTGCCCTATTTAAAAATGGAATAATGGTTGGTATGCTTAATAAAGAGCAAACCTTTATTCTTAAAATGCTTAAAGGGTTAACTACTTCTACTACCTTTCCTATTTCGGCATTAAAAGATGGAGAGCAAACTAACTATTTAATTAACGCGTTAAGAACAACGCCAAAAATTAAAGTTAGCGCAGATAATTTTAACTTGGAAGTTGATATTTTTATTGATGTGTATTGCAAGGTGGTTGACCAAAATGCGCCGTGGCAAGATAGCGAAAACTCAAGAAATGTGCCGTTAGATAGTGAAGTTATTAATGCCTCAAAAGAAAAACTTGAAAAGGATATTAAAAGTTTAATTGAGATAATTAAGCAAACCGATTGCGATTTGCTTGGTATTACAGATAGCGTTTATAAATACCATTACCCATACTATAATCAAGTTAAAGATTTTTGCGTTAAAAACTTTACCGAAAAAATTAGTGTTAATGTAAAAGGTCAAAAGTAAAGGCTTTGCCAAACGGCAAAGCCTTTTAATTAATCGTTATAATATTCTCTTTCTGCGTTTAGTTCGTCGCGATAGCCAAACTTGTTAAACTCTTCTTCAATGTCAAAGTTTTCGGCATTTTCATAGGCGCATAGTTTTGATATGCTAACTTCGTATGCCGTTAGTGTTTTAATATCTTCTTCGCTAAACTTTTTTTGGTATTCACGGCTTTGTATTCTTCCACTAATTGCTATCTTTTCGCCTACGGCAAGGTTTTTTGCAAACCTTGCGTTTCTGCCCCACGCAATACAAGGTATATAGTCGCTTTTATTATAACTGCGATTTACTGCTATTAATATATCGGCTATTTCACGGTTAAAGGGGGTTGTGCGATATACAGGTGGCTTACATATATAGCCAGATAGCACAATGCTATTTGGGTTTCTAACTTCGGCATAGTCGTATAGTTCACGAATAAACACGGTTAGCATTAGTTTGCTTTTGCCGTCTACAAGTTTATTATAACTTCTAAACTGGCCACTTGCGTTTATAGTTACGCCAACCTTTAAGTCTTTATCGGCAATAAGCCTTTCGCTTACTGTTACGGGCAAAATGTCGCCCTGCCCCGAAAGGCGTTTTACAAGCACATTCATTTCGTAAAAGCCTTCGCCATACACTTCGTGCGAAAATACTGCATCTGTTATTATTTCGCCACTAATGAATACCTTGTTGTTTTCTTGATGAGTGTTCATTTATATTTCCTCCAAACGAATTTCAATTGTTTATCTTTACTTGACTGCCATCAGGCTCTATCTTAAAGTTTTCGCGATATATTAGTTCGCCTATTTTAACAAACTCATAACCCTTTTCCTTTAATTCTTTTATTATTCCCCTTAAAGCCTTTGATGTGTTTAAGCCTTGGTTATGGAACAATACGATTGACCCATTTTCTACACGCGATACTACCCTTTTTGTTATTTCGCTTGCAGATAAATCTTTCCAGTCTAAACTATCTACCGACCATTGAATAGTGTATAGCCCTAAACTTTTTGCAGTTTCTATTAAAGTATTAGAATAATCGCCATACGGCGGGCGAAACAGCTCTACCTTTTTACCCGTAGTGCGCTCTATAAAGGCCATAGAAGATGTAAGTTCCCTTTTTATTTGGTCGCTTGAAAGTTTGCTCATATAAGGGTGTGTGGCAGAGTGTGTGCCTATTTCGTGGCCCATTTCACTTATCTTTTTTAAGTAGTCAGTATGTTTTGTTGACCAAAACTCCACGCAAAAAAAGGTGCATTTAACATTTTCTTCTTGCATAATGGATAAAAGTTCGTCGGTGTAATCAACACCCCACGCGCAATCAAAAGATATTGCTACCTTTTTTTCTTCCGTTTTAACGGAATATATAGGCAGTAGACGTGATGAGTTGCCGTTAAATACTGTGTGAGCCGAACTATAATTAAGAAGTGGAAATAGTATTGAAAGTGATACTACTAATAAAAGGGTTTTTATTATTGTGCTCTTTTTTAAGACGGTGAAGTTCATTATAAACCTGTAAATCGTTGTTTTTTGGCGTTAATTTGCTATATTTTGACCTTTTTTGCCGAAAATTAAATGGTTAAAAATTATTTAATGTATAGTTTATGTTTATGATGAGTTTTATATTTTTATGCAAAATAAAAACGCAACGAAAGTTTACCTTTCGTGGCGTTTAATACTTAAAATAATTAGTTTATTTATCGCTATCGTTTTTCTTTAACACAAGTGTCATAAAAACGGCTATGAAGTTAAGCAAAAAGCCTGCCCAAAACCATAATACTTCGTTTGCGCCTACTTCTTTTTTTCTTACTATTTCAACGCATATTCTTCCACATACAAAGCCTGCGCATAAGTAAACGATTATACCGATAATAAAACTTATAATTGATAATGCAATCATTTTTTTACTCCTTTCGTTTTTTTATTGATTATATTCTTTATTTATCAATTTGTCAATCATAAAATTAAAAAGTGGGCACAACCCACTTTTTAATTGTTATTTAGAAATTAATCGTTATTTCTTTTTTTCTTGATAAAGAGCATTGCTACTGCACCTGCAAGTAGGGTTATTCCCATAGGTGCTGCGCCGTTAAGACTACTTAAACATGCCCAGCCTTTAACCATTTCGGTTGCGCCTACTGCTACAAATTCAATTTCAATTTCTACATCTGCGTCAAATGTGATATCTTTTTCAAATTTGGTTGCATCTTTAATTTTTTGTTCTTTACCATCAATAGTGATTGACTTAATTTCGTAACCCTCTTTAGCAGTTACTTTTAAGGTTTTTTCTTCGCCTTCTGCAACTTCTAAGCCGTTGGTTACACCCTTTACTGTGCCCATCTTCTTATCGTTGATGGTTACTTTTGCTTCGTAGTAAACGGTATCGTCGCCACCACTACCAGAATCGCCTGAACCTGAACCTGAGCCACCAGTAGTATCTTCAACATAGTTTACTTCTAATGTAGCATTGTTTTTAACTTCAATAGTGAAAGTTGTTGTTGCTACATCAACGGTGCAACCTGCAGAAATGCCACCCCATAAAACACTTTCAATTTTATAGCCTGCTTTTGCAGTGATGGTAACTTCAAGGCTTGTGTTTACTTCGTATGGGCCATCAGTAATACCTTCTACAGTTCCTTTAGTAGAATCGTTATCTACGGTTACTTGATATTTAATCACTTCAAATACTACATTTAATACTACGCCTGCATCAGTTACAGTTTTGTTTAAGGTTGTTCCTGTTGGAATAACAGTTTCGGCAACTCCGTTATAGGTTATTGAAACAAGTTTGTATGCTGCCTTTGGAGTGATGGTGATTGTTAAACTTTCGCCTAATGTTAAAGATGCGCCATCAGAAACACCGGTAACCGTTCCCATAGTGCTATCAAAGTTTACAGTTGCTGTTATGTTTGATGCAGTATAAGTTACTACTAATGTAGAGTTTTGAGTTAAGGTTTCGCTTAAAGAATAAGTTGCAACACTTCCAGAAAGTTTTTCTACACCGTTATATTGAACTGATGAAATTACATATCCACTATTAGCAGAAATTGAAACTTCTATTGCCTTGCCTTCTTCATATGAACTACCAGAAATAAGGTCAGTAGTTATTGTGCCCTTAGTATCGTCGTTAGTAATGTTAAAGGTATAAGTAGGAAGTGCACTATATGATACTATTAAGTTTGCACCGTTTGCATCAATAGTTTTGTTTAAGGTCATTCCAGTTGCAGTTACGGTTTCTGCTACACCGTTCCAAAGAACACTTGCAATCTTATAGCCTGCATTTGGGGTAATGGTGATGCCAACGCTATCGCCTACATCAAACTGGTCGCCAGAAGCAAGACCAGTTACTGTGCCTTGTGCAGTATCGTTAGTAACACTTGCAGTAATTTTAGAAGTTGCTTGGCTGGTTAAAAGCATCATAGTAGATGATTTATCTGCCGAACCGATTGTGCCAAACTCTACTGCTTGAAGTGAGAAGGCTACCTTTTCGCCTGCTAATAGGTTAATTGGTTCTTGTGGAACTAACCACGCATATTGAGTGGTAAAGGTTTTTTCATAAAGAGCAGTAACCGTTCCATTAGTTGCTATTTTATACATACCAACTTTATAACTATCGCCGTTATACCAGTCAAAATCGCCTGAAGTGTAGTTTATACCGTTAAGCCAAATTGAATAGCATTGATTTTGAACACCTGCAAGGTTTTCCTTATTAAAGGTGGCTTTTGAAATAATACCACTAAATGTAAATGAGCCAGAACTTGTTGCAGTCATTTCATAAATAGATGCAGTTGAAGTTGAAGTGCCTACAGAGAAGCCCCAACTCATCATATTATTGCCTGTGCCCCATTTTTTGGTATCAGCGGCAACTGTGGTGTTTTGAGCGGCTTGAGAGAAAGTGTATGAACTACTGCTTGCAGTTCCCGTTCCAAATCTCCAAGTGCCGTTGGTTTCGCCATCTGCATAGTTGCCTTGACCTGACCAGTGATTGATGTAAGGGGTTATTAAGCCCGTTGATTGACCTACGAAAGTATAGTTTTCATAGCCAGCAAAATCGTTTGCTGTAAACTCTGAAGATAAGCCCCATAATGCGTGAGTACCAGTCCATTCATCTTTTCCAGTAGGAACGGTATTACATTTATAACCGAATACTACCTTTTCGCCTTGAGCCACTCTCACTTGGTCATTTGGGAATAAATATGCAAAGCCTGAAGTGAAGGTTTTAGACATAATGAGTTTTCCACTTGTGCCTGATGCATTTACAAGCCACATTGAAATGGTGAAACTACCACCACTCATCCAGTCGTGGTCTGCATTTGCAGTATTAAGGTCTGGAAGCCATACATCAGTTAAACCGTTTTGCGTGCCTAAGAAGGTTTGCATATCAGTTTCACTATTTTTCATAGCAAGACCTGAGAACGATACAAAACCGTTTGCTTCGGCTTCAAACACGAACATTGTTTGTGTGCTTGCCGAACTATATGCACGGGTTGAAACATCGTATTGATAGTGTGATTGGTGAGCAAAACCTGTTGTGTATTGTGAGTTGTTATCAGTATCACCCTTACTTGCATAGGTTGCTTGAGTAAATGAGTATGCGCTATCACTTACATCACCATAACCGAAATACCATCTACCACTCGTTTCTCCACTTACCCTTTGACCTTGACCGTTACGCCAATGGTCAAAATAATAAGTATTAAGAGTGCCTGAGCCATAGCGAAGTGGGTTGATTGCCGCTGCGCTTGCTTTATTAGGTGCGCTATTAAATAGTGGAACAATACCTATGCAAAGGCAAAGTAAGAACGCTATTATTAGTGAGCCTAACAATTTTACCCTTTTAGTCATATTTTTCCTCCTTGCGTGCAAGTTTTTGTTAAAAACTAACACGATTAGTTTATATATATCTTTTATTATTTTATCACAAGAATTATACCTTGTAAATACCCTTTTTAAAACTTTTAAACATTATATATAGCATTTTTTACCATTTTTTAGGGGCGATTAACCACTTTGGATTATTTTTGAGTGATATTTTTGCGATTGAAATCGCAAAAGTGATATTGCGCTAATGCGCAGTGATATTTTGGCTAAAGCCAAAGTGATATTTTTTGCCAAAGGCAAAAAGTTGTGGATTATATTTATACCAAAACTTTTATGAGCAAAGCGAATAAAAATATCACTCCGTTTTGCGTGCAAAACGGAATATAACTCTGCCGTAGGCAGAATATAACTTTTTATTGAGAATAAAAAATATAACTAAAAAAGCACGGCGAATTCGCCGTGCTTTTTTTGACTAATTAAAATTAATCTTCTTTGCGTTTTTTGATGGTGAGCATTGCACCTGCGCCAAGCATTGATACTGCGCCAAGAACGCTCATACCTGCTATGCTTGAACCACAGCCACCACCTGCAGATTCAAACTCTACTTCAATAGTGGTGTTTTGGTCAATTGTTACTTTAACGGTCATTTTTTCCGTGTCGGTAATTTCAATTTCTTCACCGTTAATGGTGATAGACTTAATTGCATAGCCATCAAGAGGGGTTACTCTTACAGTTTGCTTTGAGCCAGCAGTGTATTTTTGTTCTTTAATACCACTTACCTTGCCTTGTTCTTTATCAAAAGTTAAGGTTACTTGGTATTTGGTTTCTTCATTAGAGCCAGAGCCACTACCTGTATCGCCACCAGTTTCAGCAGTATAGGTGATTGCTAAGGTAACATCTTCAGTAATGGTTTTGTTTAAGGTTACGGTTTTGTTATCGGTGATGGTTTCGTTAACTCCGTTCCAAGTTACCGATTCAATTACATAACCTGTTTTTGCGCTAATGGTTATAGGAAGAACTGTGCCTGCTTCAATATTATTGCCGTTTACAAAGTTGAGAACTGAGCCCTTAGTATCGTCGTTTTCAAGAGTTAAGGTATAATAAGTTATATCTTCTTCGTAAACAACGGTTAGGCTTGCGCCAACTGAATCAACTGCCTTTGTGAAAGACATTGTTTTTGCGTTGGTTACTTCAACTGCCGTGCCGTTCCAATAAATGCTTACGATATTGTAGCCTTCAAGAGCGGTTACGGTGATATCTAATGAATCGCCTTCGCTTAAAACTTCGCCAGCAGTTATACCAGTTACTGTTCCCTTTGCGTTATCGTTATTAACGGTTGCGTTGTATACCTTTTCGGTAAAGGTTGCTACTACCGTTAGATTTTCGGTTAGGCTATCAATAGTAACGGTGGTTATTTCAGGGGTTACTGCATAGCCGTTGCCGTTTACTTCTACTGTTGCTACCTTATATCCTGCAAGTGGGGTTACTTTAATTACAATTTGACTTCCATAAGGAATTGCAGTTAAATCTACGCCTTGGATTTCAATTAAGCCTTGAGTTTCATCAAAATCTAATGTTGCAGCAAAGGTGATTTGTTCGTAGGTAACTTCTAAAGTGGTTTCGCCTGTTACAGTTTTGTTTAAGGTCATTCCACTTGCAGTTACAGTTTCATCTGCGCCGTTCCATTTAACAGTTTTAATGGTGTAGCCTGCTTTTGGGGTAATGGTTATGGTTAAAGCAGTTTCGTCAAAATAACTGCCAGTTGCATAGCCAGTAATTGTACCCTTGGTTTCATCTGCCGTTAAGGTTGCGCTAAATGATTGTTTAGCAGGGGTTTTACCTGTGTCTGCTTCAATTGCCATTTCTAATACGGCAAATACTGCTAAATCTGGAAGATTTGTTCTTGTTGAGAACAAGTTAATACGCTTTGTGCTGTTATATTCACCGTGTATTTTGGTGTGGTTAACGCCTTGCGCATTGTTCCAATTAGTTTGGTTGGTTGAGTTTTCCATCATTACATTATAAGGTGCATAACGGAACTTAGTATATGCAGTTGATGGAATAAGAATATAGTTATCGGTTACCGTTGCGTTAGAAATGGTAACCCAAGAACTTCCGTTATAGCCTTGTAAGTTATTAACGGTTGTGCCTGAATCAAGTTTTAATGTTACATCTGCTTCAAACTCAATATAGGTGTTAGTGCCAGACTTATAAGCCGCTATGGGGTATTCTGCTATATCGTTATAGCCAGTTTTTCCATACACATTAGTAAGTGCTATATGACCTGCATCACGGCTATTGCCATACTTATCTGCAGGGTGGATATAGTTATCAAGAGTGGTGGTTACCAAAGTATCGTATGGCATACCATAGTTGATACCGTTTACTGCATAGAAGTTATCAATAGTGCTCATTAAATCGTAGTTGGCTTGACGGATAAATCTCCATTCAACCCAGTCGCAACATTGAGCAAGTGATTGTGAAATAAATGGAACATTGCCGTGGCTTGCACGGAATTGTTTTGCAAGTGCAGTAACGCCTGCGCTCCATTCTGCTACCCATTGTTTTGTAATGGTTTCGTTAGTGTTACCTGCATCTGCACAGCCTTGATACCATAAAAAACCACCTACAGTATAATCGTTAAGTGGTGCTGTCATACCGTTATAGAGTAAGCATTTAGTTTTGCCACCACTAAATTGATAGTGTAATGATAAGTTTTCGCTATCAATAATTGCTTGCGATAACCATTCTTCTACTGATGTTCCACCGATTGCAGATACTACTATACCTACTGGAATATCAAGACCTTTTTGAAGTTCTAATGCAAAGCCTGTTGCATAAGCAGAATAACCTAAAACATCGCTTAAACTGCTTGGGGTTGCCCAACTTTCATCATTATATGGACTTCCAGCACCAAGTGTTTCAATAACGGTTGACGAACAATAATCTTGATTGTAAATACGGATTTTGTTGTAGTTGGTGTGGTTTAAGTAATCTTTGATAGGTGATGTAGAATAATCTACTTGTCCACCCCATACTGAACTACTTGCATAGCCACGGTCAATAAGAAGTTGACCTAAGGTGTATTGCATATTTGATTGACCAGAGCAATACCATACTTCGCCTACTAACACGCCCGTGTAAGTGATGGTGGTTTGACCATCAGTAATAGTCATTTCTCTACCTTCTGAACTTGCTTCCATTGCGTCTAAACTTACTTTCCAGAAACCGTTTGCATCAGAAGTGGTAGTTTTGGTTTGGTCTGCAAAAGTAATGGTAAATTCGTGGTTGGGTTCGCCATAGCCATAAATGTTTGCAGGCTTACCGCGTTGTAATACCATATTGTTGCCGAATACATATGCAGGGGTTAATTTTGCAAGTGGTTTTTTATATTCGCCTGCCGTAAATTGACTTGATACCATTGCTAAAGTTTCACTCTCCCAGTCGCCACGGCCATTATTTACAATGGTGTTACCCTTTAAGCCGATAACGATTTTATCGCCTGTGTTTACATTGATTTTTTCGTTAATAAGTTTTGCATATTCGCTGGTATAAGTTTCGCTCCAAATTGAACCACCAGTTCCATCTGCGCCGATACGCCACATTGTAATGGTGTATGAATCACCTTCGCCCCAGTTGTATTGCGCATCATTCCAAGCGAAAGGTATTTCTACCGAACCACCAGTTACATTGTTTTGCGTGCCTAAAAGCACTTCTTTATCTGATGTTGCCTTTGATAAAAATCCAGTAATGTGAACATCACCTGGGGCTTCGGCTTCCCACACGAACATTGATTGCTTTTGAAGGGTGCTATATGTCATTGTAGTTAAGGTTTGCCCCCAAAAGTAAGCAAATGGATAATTATCAGAGTTTTGATAACCAATGTTACCTGCATTAAAGTTTTGGTTTTTTGTGTAGGTTAAGGTAGTTCCGTTTGCCACATCACCATAACCAAAACTCCATCTACCACTTGTTTCACCATAAGCGCGCGAATCTTGTCCGTTTGCCCAGTGAGTTCTGTAATAAGTGTTTAATGTATCGCCACTTCCAGTATATCTTAATGGATTATCTACCGTGGCGGCTTTTGCACTTGGTTTAATGAAAAGCGAGCCTACGCCAAGTAGCATCATTGATAAGAAAAGCGATAACAAAATTGTTAAAATGTTCTTTCTTCTCGTCATAGTGTTTCTCCCTTTGACTTTTTACATAATTAAACTTATTTAATTATTTATTAAATAATAAATAAGGTGTTAACATTTTACAATACGGGTTTTAAACTTTTGGCGATTTATTTTTACTTTTTGTAATGCATTGTTGCATTATTGACTTAAAAAAACAAAAAAACGGCAAAACTTTTGGTTTTTTGCCGTTTTTAAGATTTTGAGTTTTAAACATATTTTTAAAGGATATATTTTGTTTATAGCACCTTTGATAAAAACTCTTTAAGGCGTTCATCTTTAGGATTTTCAAAAAAGGTTTTGGGTGGGTTTTCTTCTTTGATAACACCGCCGTCCATAAAGATTATTTTTGACGCAACTTCTTTTGCAAAGCCCATTTCGTGGGTTACAATTACCATTGTCATACCCTCTTTCGCCAAGTCTTTAATGAGTTCTAAAACTTCGCCAACCATTTCTGGGTCTAAAGCAGAAGTTGGCTCATCAAAAAGCATAACCTTTGGGTCCATTGCAAGCGCGCGAACGATTGCTATTCGTTGCTTTTGACCACCTGATAAGGTTGATGGGTATGCAGTTGCCTTATCTTGCAAGCCGATTTTTTCTAAAAGAGCAAGTGCCTTTTGTTCGTTTTCGGCTTTGATTTCCTTTTTAGTTTTTACTTCTAAAAGGGGCTTTTTGTTTTGGGTTTTTCTAAACAAATTGCCAAACTTTATAAAGAAGTTTTTGGTGGCAATTTTGTTCCTTTTGGTAAGTTTGATATGGTTTGGTGCAAGGGTGATATTATCAAGAATATTCTTGTTATTAAATAGGTTAAAGTGTTGGAAAACCATACCGATTTTTTGGCGATGCTTATTGATGTCAACTTTCATATCTACAAGGTTTTCGCCATCAAAAATGATTTCGCCACCAGTTGGGTCTTCTAAACAGTTTAAGCACCTTAAAAATGTGGATTTACCACAACCACTTGGACCGATTATTACTATTACTTCGCCCTTATTTACTTGTAAATCTACGCCCTTTAATACTTCGTTATCGCCGAAAGACTTTTTTAATGATTTTACATTTAATATGGTTTCCATTATTTTTCCACCTTTGCCTTTCTTTTTTTCTTTTGAACTAAACTTGTGGTTTTTCTATCGCTTTTTGCGAAGAGTTTTTCTACACCTTTTACAAGCAAGGTTATTAAAAGAACTAATACGATATATACAAGTGCCATACAAATATACGGTATCATTGAATCGTAGTTTTTGCCTGCGATTGCTCGCATTACAGTATATAGGTCGTAAACGGTTATGAAACTTACTACCGAAGTTTCTTTGATAAGGGTTATAAACTCATTGCCAAGGGTGGGAACAATGTTCTTTATGGCTTGGGGTATTACTATTTTAAGCATTGTTGTGCCATAGCCAAGACCTACTGCCCTACCTGCTTCCATTTGACCTGCATCAACAGAGTTGATTCCACCACGCATAATTTCGCTTACATACGCGCCAGAGTTTAAGCCAAAAACTATGTAGCCTACAACAAGTGGGTCTACTGCGCTAAAACCCATAATAGGCAATAATACATAGTATGTGAGCAATAGTTGAACTACCATAGGCGTTCCACGGAATATTGCCACATATACTGTGAATATTTTATCTAAAATGCGCATAATGCGTTTATACTTTGGAGCAACTTTTACTATTGCTATTAAAACGCCCACGACTATTCCAAGTATTAAGCCGATTACTGCTATTTTTACTGTGTTTAGTAAGCCAGTTAAAAATAGTTCTTGCCAATATTCGTTTTTCATCGTATTAAAAAATACGCTTATTTTTGTTGACCAGTCCATTTTTTCTTCCTGAAATTAAAGCGCAAAAAGTTTTCTACCCCTTAGCAGAAAACTTTTTGCCGTGTTTTTTATTAGATTGAAACGGTGTAGCCTACTTTTTCGCCTACGCCTTGATAGTATTTTGCTTCAATTGCTGCATAAGTGCCATCACCCTTAATTTTTGCGATAAAGGTGTTTAACGCGCTTTGTAATTTTTCGTTGCCTTTCTTCATTACAAATGCATAGTCTTCATCAGTTAATTTAACATCAACTACTTTAATGCCGTCTACATTTGCTGCGATTGTTGCTGCAGGACCTTCGTCTACTACTACGCCATAGATATTGCCGTTCTTCATATCTTGAACTGCAGTAACTGCTGTGTCGTAGCCTTTGCCTTCAATGTTGCTAAATCCAGCAAAGCCAAAGTCTTCATCACCGTTGATATACATACCACCAGTTGTGCCGATTTGGTAACCGATTTTCTTATCGGTAAGTGCGCCAAGAACAGTTTCTACTTCTTGAACGGTTGTTTTGCCGTTGAAGTCTGCGTTGCTTTCTAATACGATAAGTTTTTGTGATGCTTTGCAGTATGTATCGGTAAAGTCATATACTTGGCTACGGCTTTCGGTAATAGTGATACCTGCCATACCTACATCGGCTTTGCCTGTGTCTACTGATGTGAAAATTGCATCAAAATCAATGTTCTTAACAACAAGTTCTAAGCCTTGTTCAGCAGCAAATAAGCCTGCAATTTCAATGTCAATACCATAAATCTTTCCGTCTTCGCCGATATATTCGTAGTTGCCGAAAGGACAGTTGGTTACAACAGTAAGTTTTCCATCTTCTACAGGATACTTAACTTCGCCACATGCCGTTAAACCGAACACGCAAGTAACTGCTAAAATTGCCGTTACTAAAATTGTTAAAAGTTTCTTCATATCTTTTCTCCTTTTTGGTTTGCCGTTAGGCTACCATTTTTATTTTTTTTGTTTTTTATAAACCACACAAGCAAAAATAATGCGCTTATGATTATAACGGGTATTAGGTCAAGCAATACATCACTTACCGTTCCGTTTCTGCCAACAATTTTTTGAATAGTTTCATCAACTACGGCAACGAATAATCCTGCGCCAAACGAATACACAGAGTTTAGGGGTTTTAGAGTAAAAATTGCTAAATACAATAGGTTCACTTCTAAACCGATAAGTGTGTATTCAAAAATGTGTGCCGTTTTTCTAAAATCAAATTCGGTGTAATGTGAAAAAAACTTGGTTGCAAAACTTTCACCGAAAATGCTTTCAATTATCTTTTGAAAGGTTAGGTATAGCCCACCTGACTGTGATGATGATTGTGCGCGTGGCTTTAATGAGTTGCCCCACACGAATACTAATGTTAATAGTAGCACCACCGAAATTATGGCTATAAACACCTTTCTTTTTTTAGAAAGCGAATTCATTTACACCTACCTTGCGTAGCGATTAATATAGTTTTGGAGTATATTTTTAACACTCTTTCTAAAATCGCGCTTTTTAAACCTTACCGACCAGTTTTGGTTTTTAACCGTGCCTGGTTCGTTAATACGGTAATCGGTATCAAACAAGAGTGCATCTTGCATAGGGATTATAAATAAGTTAGATTTACAAGCAAAGCCTAACTTTATAATGCTTTTTGCTATGCCCTTTGGCGTTTTTAAGTTGCCACGGATTTTGAACTTTTTAAGGCTTGACTTAACTCCTTTACGGAAGTTATTCAAATCCCATTCACTTGCGCCGTTTAGTAAGCCCATAAGGGTATCGTTATCGTGAGTGCCTGTGTAGCACACAGAGTTTTCTTCTATGTTTTCGGGCAAGTATAGGTTATCGGGTTTATCGTCAAAGGCAAAGGATAAAATCTTCATTCCTGGATAGCCCGTGTATGCTAAAAGTTCCCTAACCCCGTCGTCAATAATGCCAAGGTCTTCGGCGATAATGCGCTTTGAACTTATTTCTTTATGAACTTCGTCAAAAAGCTCTTTGCTTGGAACTTCTATCCACTCGCCAACCATTGCGTTTTTAGCATCTGCGTCAACTTCATAATAACGGTCAAGACCACGGAAGTGGTCAATCCTAACCAAGTCAAAGGTGCGTAAAACGCGCTTTAAGCGATTTTTCCACCAGAAGAAGTTGTCTTCTTTATGGCGTGCATAGTCGTATACAGGGTTGCCCCATAGTTGACCTTCTTTTGAGAAGTAATCTGGTGGAACACCTGCAACCTTTTCAGGATAAAAGTTTTCGTTGAGTTTATATAGTTCGGGGTTTTTCCATACTTCAACGCTATCAAGCGCAACATATAAGGGCATATCCCCTAAAATCTTTACACTTTTAGAGTTTGCGTATGCTTTTAACTCAAACCATTGTTTTCTTGCTATATATTGAACGAATTGCCAAAACAACACCCTTTCTTTATTTTCCCTTACAAACTGTTTTAGGGCGTATGGCGCGCGCCTTTTAAGTGGTTCTTCCCATTCATAAAAGGGCTTGTTATCATTTGTTTCGCGAATTGACATAAATAACGCGTAGTCATACGCGCGCTTGCTACGAACAAATGCCTTAAACGACTTATCATTCTTGTCAAACCTATCAAATGCCTTTTTTAGCAAGGGATAGCGTGTGTTGAATAAAAAGCCATAGTCAATATATTTATCGTTATTTTTTGCGATTTCTAATTCTACCTTTTTTAGTAGCCTTTCTTTTTGCAACTTTTCAAGGCTTATAAAATATGGGTTGATTGACCCAACCGATACTGATGAGTATGGCGAATCGCCATAGCCTGTTTGCGCCAAAGGTAGTATTTGCCATACCTTTATTTTAGCATCAGATATATAATCAATAAAATCGTAACTTTCTTGCCCAAATCCACCTGCGCCATATTTACTTGGCAAGGAAAATACTGGGACTAATATTCCACTTTCTCTTTTCATAGTATTAATTGGTTTCGCTTTGATTGTATAAATTAAAAAGTTTTTGTGTTTCAAGTTCGTTTGCTTTCAATAGTAGCATTACCGTATATATAGCGCACAAAACTCCTAAAACTGCTGTTATTACTACCGTTAAGGTGTCCCATTGAAAGCCTGTGGCAAATGATAGTTCGCCTACCCTATTTAGTAGCATTCCCCCTATATCGTAAATAGTGTGTAAAAATATTGCTACGAATAGGTTTTTGGTTATTACTACGGCTACGGCACATAGCGCGCCTATTAAGAAAGAATAGCCAACTTGTAATAAGCATAAGCCTATGTTCATACCTGCAAGCGCGTTTACTAAATGTGTTGCGCCAAACATTGCGCTTGATAGCGCAACGGCAAAAAATAGACCTAACTTTTTATCTTTTAGTTTTTGGTAGCATAGTGGAAAAACTATTCCACGAAAAACCGTTTCTTCAAATATGCCTATTGACAAGCAGTATAATGCGTAAAGTAAAAGTGTTATGCCACTTGTTTCTTCTATTACTACATTTCCCGTTATAACCCCAACGATAGGAAAGTTGTTTATGCACACTATTAGCGCAGGGATTATAAGCAGTAAGCCTTTTGGCGAAAGGCTTTTAAAGGGCTTTATAAAGCCGTATTTTGCAATAAAGATTACTGCTATTGCCGAAACGATTAGCCTTGGCAACGCGTTTGATATGTAGTGGCAATGTAGTTGGTTTTCAATAAAACTACAAAACAGTTTGTTATATGGTAGCGATACAAGCCCTACTGCGAATAGTATTACGATTACCGCGTGATATATTGGACTTTTTAGCCCATCTTCACGGAGTTTCATATGGTTAAGCCCCCGTCTATCGTAATGCACTCACCTGTTATAAAGTTTGACTTTTCACTTGCTAAAAAGTAAATAAGATGGGCAACTTCATCTGGTGTTCCTATTCTGCCAAGTGGTGTTTCCGCGCAAATGTTAGCGATATCTTCTTTTGAAAGTTTGCTATTCATATCGGTATCAATAACACCTGGGCAAACGCAGTTTACATTTATGCCACTAACGCCAACTTCTTTGGCAAGCGCTTTGGTGTAGCCTATAAGCGCAGACTTTGATGCCGAATAGCACACTTCCATACTTGCGCCTACCTTGCCCCAAATGCTTGATACATTTACTATTTTGCCACTCTTTCGCTCTATCATTTTAGGCAAGAGTTTGTTGGTTAAAATAAATGCCGATTTAATGTTCGCGTTAAAAACGCTATCCCATTCACAAGTGGTGGTTTCGGTTATGAGTTTGTTAAGGGCAACGCCTGCGTTGTTTACTAAAACATCAATGTGCTTGAAATCTTTTTCAATTTTACGGCAAGCATCAATTATTTCTTGCTCACAAGTTAGGTCGCATTTTATAGGTATAAGCCTATAATAATCTTCGCCTGTTAGTGAGTTTTTAAACGCAAAAAGGTCTTCTTCACGGCGGTTATAAATCGCCACGACGAAGTAGCCTTCTTCCATAAACTTTTTAACGGTGGCAAGACCTATCTTTCCGTTTGCGCCCGTGATTAAGCAAGTTTTCATACCCTTTTTTAACCCACAAATACCCGCAAGTGCAACTTTGCGGGTATCGTTTTTATTTGTTTTAGTTAATTTTAGCCCTTAACTCTTTCCATATATTCGCCAGTTCTGGTGTCTACTCTAATGAGTTCGCCTTCGTTAACGAACATAGGAACTTGGATTTTTGCGCCAGTTTCTAAAATTGCTTCTTTGGTTGCGTTGGTTGCTGTGTTGCCCTTTACTGATGGGTCAGATTGAGTTACACGCAATGTAACAAAGTTTTCGCAATCAACTGAGAACGCTGAACCCTTAAAGAACTTAACCACTACAGGGTCGTTTTCTTTTATCCATTGAAGTGCATCTTCAACTTGTTCAAAGTTTAAGGGGATAATGTTGAATTCATCATCCATAAAGTAGTAAAGTTCGCCATCATTGTAAGAATAGGTCATATTCTTGGTTTCAATGTGCGCTTCTTGGATTTTTTCGGTGGGGTTCCAAGTTTTTTCTAATACTGCGCCCGTTACTACATTTTTCATTTTGGTTCTTACGAACGCTGCGCCTTTACCTGGTTTTACATGTTGGAAATCCACGATAGTGTATACGCCGTTTTCGTATTCAAAAGTTACACCCTTTCTAAAATCGCCTGCTGATATCATTGTTTTTTCTCCTTTGGCAATGTTTATTTTATAATTTTTTTAATTTTTTATCAAGTTTGGTTAGTGGCTTAACTTTCCCGTTAGATAAAACCACCGTGTCTTCAATTCGTATGCCGAATTGATTTTCTAAATATACCCCTGGCTCTATGGTAAATACCGTGCCGTTTTTTAGTTTATCGGTTGACTTGGGGCCAAGCCTTACACCTTCGTGTATCTCTAAACCTACGCCGTGGCCTAATGAGTGGGTAAAGTATTTATCAAGATTTTTGCCTTTCAAATAATCCCTTGCAATTAAATCGCCATCTTTTGCTAATATGCCACAAGTAATTTTTTCTTCGGCAAGTAGGTTTGCATTTAGCACGGCTTGATAGGTTTCTAAAAACTTTTCACTTGGACTTTCACCAAAATAGTAAGTTCTTGTTATATCACTTTTATAGCCTTTATAACTTGCGCCTGTGTCAATTAAAACTACACTCTCTTTTGTTAAGGTGGTGTTTCCCGTTTGGTGATGTGGAACGGCAGAGTTAGCACCAAAAGCAACTATGCTTTCAAAACTTTCTGTTTCGCCACCGAAAAATTTAATATACTCAATAAGTTTTTCTTTTATTTCAAGTTCACTTACACCCTCTTTAATAAAGGGCAAGGTTTTTTCTAATGCTAAGTCAATTATATCGCAAGCCTTTTTAATTAACTTAATTTCGCCTGCGCTTTTTTTGGAACGAAGTTTATCAATTTCTTTAGCGCAATCTTTTAACTTTACGCCAAGTTTTTTATATCTCTCAAATTCGCTTACGCTAATTTTACGATAATCGGTATAAACGCTTTTTGCGTTAATGCTTTCAAGGTATGTTTTAACGGAATATTCATCTTCTAAAAGCAAAACATTAACGGGCAAATCTTTAAAGGCATTTTTTACTGCACTTATATACCTTGAATCTGCAAAATAGGTTAACTCTTTATTTGATACCACCACTACCCCTTCGGCAAAGTTTTCGCCCGAAAAATAGGCGCGATTTTCAGTATCTATAAGTAAAAATACTTTTTTGCTTTTTTTAGGTAATAGTTTTATCATAACTTCTATTTGGTATTTTAACAAATTTTTGACTATAAGTCAATTACTAACTCTTATTTTTTATATATAGAGAACAATTTTATTAAAATAAAAACGGCTTTTAAGTTAAAGCCGTTGTTTTTATGTGCGTTTTAAGTTATTTATTTAGTTGCAAAAAGTATTCATTTTTCATTGAAAGGGCATCAATGTCTTGCGTGCCTGCCGATTCGCAAATTATGGTGGGTTCAAGTTTTAAGTTTATTAGCGAAGTGGCAAGGTGCGAAAAGAAAGGTCCATACTTTTGGTCTTCAAAAGTTAGGTGTTTTACTTCGCCTTTTGCCGTGTATTCTATATGCGAAAAATGGATATGGAAGTTTTGCATTTTTTGATAGCCCAAATGCTCTATCATATACTCTAACCTTTTAGTGTAATCAATGGTGTTATTTAAACTTCCACACTCCCTTGCGTTTATATGCCCAAAGTCAACACAAGGTAAATATACACTATCAATTTTGCAAAAATCGGTTATCTCTTCAATGGTGCCTATTTGCGCAAGTTTGCCCATTGTTTCTGGGCAAAAATTAACACTTTCAAGCCCGTTTTGATATATTTTTTCCGTTAAAATATTAAGCCTTTTTTGGCATAAAGCTACTGCCGTTTTTCTATCTAATTTGCCTTGGATTGCAGGGTGAAAAATTACCCTATCGCCACCCATTAAAAGCACCTTTTTTGCGCTATCTAATAGGTAGTTAAATGATTTTTCTGCCATTTCATCATCTGGGTTAGCAAGGTTTATATAGTATGGCGCGTGAACGCTTATATCCACCCCTGCATTTTTAAATGCAAAGCCTATTGATAGGGCTTTTTCGTCGCTTAAATTAACACCCCTACCAAATGAATATTCAAAGGCGTTTAGCCCCATATTTTTTACCCAGTCTGCCGACTGTTCGCTTGTTTTAAAGCCTGCATTTGCAAACCCTATTGAGTTTCCACTTGGCCCAAACTTTATCATAATTTTATCCCTTTTGCTATTTCTAAATCTTTTTCAAGTTGTATTGATAGTTCTTCTTTATTGTTAAACTTTTTGGTATCGCGCAAATATTTTATAAAGGAAACGGTTATTTCTTTGCCGTATAAATCGCCATTAAAATCTATTATATGCACTTCCATAACGGTATCGTATAAATTAAATGATGGGCGCGCGCCGTAGTTTATTATTGCACGGTAGGTTTTATCAAGTTCTATAAGCCCAAAATACACGCCCTTTTTTAGTGGTGTTTTTTCTTTATCTACTATTATGTTTGCAGTAGGAAAGCCCATTTTTCTGCCTATTCTTCTGCCGTCAACCACCTTGCCACCAAGTTTATAGGGCAAGCCTAAAAGCGCGTTTGCACCCTCTATTTCGCCATTGCTTAATAGGGTTTTAATGGTGGTGGTAGATATCTTTTCGCCTAAATGGTTTTCAGGCTCTACCACGCAAACTGTTGCGCCTATTTTTAGGGCAAACTCTTTTAAGTAGTCAACTGTGCCAAGCGCATTTTTGCCAAACTTAAAATCAACGCCACACACAAAAACTTTAATATCAAACCTTTCAACTAAACTTTGTAAAAACTGCTCTTTACTCATTGAAAGGGTGCTGTCATCTACTTTTAGGTGGCACACGGTATCAATTCCAAGCGCTTTAAGTTTAGTTTCGCGCTCTAAACCAGTATCAACCAAACTGTATTTAGAGTGGCTTAAATAACCTTTAAGGTCGCCATCAAAAGTGAGCGCAACAGAAGTTAGCCCACTTTCGCGGGCTAATTTTACACACTCTTTTATTACTTTTGCGTGGCCCTTATGCACCCCGTCAAAATGACCAAGCGCCAAGGCTACCTTTAACTTACCTGACATAACTTTTTATTTTTAATTTGCCTTTTTCGGCAACTCCTACTCCCCAAAACTCTTCGCCGTTATACACTCTATATGTGCCATCTAAAACGCCTATATCTTCGTATACACCGTTTAAGATTTTGGTGGCAGTTTCATTTGTTAAAACTAACTTTTCAAAGCAAACTACGCTATCGCTTGGGGTTAATAAACTTTCTATGTTTTCACAACTTTTTAACTGTTCTATTGTGATTGAGTTTTCTATTTCAAATATTCCACTTTTACTTCGTATAAGCGAACTCATATATGCAAGTGAGCCCACCTTTTCACCTAAATCGCGAGCAAGTGAACGGATATATGTTCCACCTTCGCACTCAATTTTAAACCTAAAAGTGTTTTCGCTAACCTTACCTAAAAGTTCAAAGGAAAGTATGTTTACTTCTTTGGCAGGCAAACTAAACTCTACACCCTTTCTTGCTAATTCATACCCACGCTTTCCTGCAATATTTTTTGCCGAATACTTGGGGGGAACTTGCATAATTTTACCTACTAAAGTAGGTAAAGCATTTATAATTTCCCTTTCGGTTGGGATTTTTTCGCAAGTTTTTTCTACCACGCCTGCCCTATCTAATGTATCGGTAATTGCGCCAAAAGTGAACTCTGCAATATAGGTTTTTTGCTTTTCTAATGTGTATTGAAAAAGCCTTGTTGCCTTGCCCACGGCAATAGGCAAAACGCCTTCGGCAAGTGGGTCTAAAGTGCCCATATGCCCACAAGGCGAATTGAACTTTTTCTTTACGATATTTACCGCAAGTGCTGAACTCATTCCTTGCGGTTTATATAGGTTTATAAATCCCGTCATTTTATTCCTTGATGTGTTGCTTGCAAGCATAAACAAGTTTATCTATAACTTCTTCATGCTCACCTTTAATTTGACAACCACTTGCTAAAATGTGGCCACCACCACCGAAAACTTCGGCAATTTCGGCTACATTTGTGCTTTTGCCACGCAAACTGATTTTATATTTATTGTTTTCAAGTTCAAGTAGGCAAGCACCCACTTCAACACCAGTTATACCCATAACAAAATCAATAAAACCTTCCGTTTCATCTTGCTTTGCGCCACTTAAACTAATATTTACTTGGCTAACCGTTGCTATTGCAATTTTTCCGTCCTTAAAATAACGGATTTTTTGCATAGTTAAGCCAAATAATTTTGCGCGCGCTGGCGACTGGGCTGTAAACATTTTATAGTTTATTAGGTTTAAATCTGCGCCCTTTTCTACTAATGTAGCAAGGGTATGAATTGTTGAACTTTCTACCCCTTTATGTTTTAAGTTGCCTGTATCGGTAAGTATTCCTGTTGCAAGCGCGTTAGCAATATCGCTATCAATTTCAACATTTAATTCGTTTATAAGCGCAAATATATTTACGCAGTTAGCAGATAATCCTAAAACATAATCGTTTTTAGAGTAGCCACGGTTTGTTTCGTGATGGTCAATTAAATAGGTGTTTTTGAATTCGTTAAATAAAACTGCATACTTGCCAAGCCTATTAATTTCTGCGCTATCTACTGCTATTAAAGCAGAGTATTCGCCCTCTATTTCGCCGTTTTTAATTTCGGTTGCGCCTTTTAAATACCAAAACCTTTCGGGGATTGTATCATCACAATAGGCATCTACCTTTATGCCAAGTTTTGTTAGCGCACCCTTTAATGCAAGCGCAGAACCTATTGCGTCGCCATCAGGTCTTATATGCAGAAAAAGAGCGACGGATGTTTCGCCCTTAATTTTTTCTGCTAATTTATTTAGGTTAATCATTGTTTTCACCCTTTTCAATAGCCTTGAAAAGTTTATCCATTTTGTCGCCATATTCCATAGAATCGTCTAATACGAAACGGAGTTCGGGCACAGTTCTTGTTGCCGAAACTTTGGCAAGTTCGTATCTTATACGCTTGGCTTCGCTTACTATTGCGCTAAAAGTGGTGGCGCGCCTTTCTGGTGAGCCAGAATACACACTTATATACACCTTTGCGCTGGATAAATCTTTACTGGTATCCATTTTTACTATACTGAACATTTCGGTTATGAGTGGGTTTTTGAGTTTGCGTGTTATGATATCGTAAATATCTTTGGTAAACTCTGCATTTACCCTATCCGTTCTGTTCGGGTTTCTTCTTCTTTGCATAACTACCTTTACTCTTTGCTTTCTTCTACTTGATAACTTTCAATAAAGTCGCCAACCTTGATGTCGTTAAATCTTTCAATTGAAATACCACATTCAAAGCCTGTGCCAACTTCTTTAACATCATCTTTAAAGCGTTTTAATTGCAATACATTACCTTCGCAAATCATAATGTCATCACGATAGATACGGAGTTTGCTGTTTCTTAAAATCTTGCCTTCAACTACATAGCAACCTGCAACTTGGCCAACACCAGAGATTTTGAACACTTCTCTAACTTCGGCTTTACCAAGATATACTTCGGTAAACTTGGGTGCAAGCATACCTTTAAGCGCCTTTTCAACATCTTCAATGGCTTCGTAAATAACCCTATAAAGTTTGATATCTACGCCACTATGTTCTGCAACCTTTTTCGCATTTGAGTCAAGGCGAACATTAAAGCCGATAATGATTGCTTGTGATGATTGCGCAAGCATAATATCGCTTTCGTTGATTGCGCCTGCTACTGCGTGGATTACATTTACCCTAACTTGTTCGTTAGAGAGTTTTTCCATTGACTGTTTAACGGCTTCTACACTACCTTTAACATCTGCTTTAACGATAAGGTTAAGCACCTTAACTTCGCCTTCGGCAATTTTGCTAAATACATCATCAAGCGTGATTTTTTGTGATGCTTTAATCATATCTTCACGCTCTTTATTCTTACGCTCTTCTGCAACAAGTTTTGAAAGTTTTTCTTGCTCAACTGCGTATAAAATATCGCCTGCATCTGGAACATCATCTAAGCCCATAATTGATACTGGTGTTGATGGACCTGCACTTGTTACGCGCCTACCCATATGGTCTACCATAGCCCTAATTTTACCAGTAACTGTGCCTACTACTACGCTATCGCCAACTTTAAGTGTTCCGTTTTGAACAAGTATGGTTGCGATAGGACCTTTGCTTTGGTCAAGTTTCGCTTCAATTACTGCGCCCTTACATTTTCTGTTGGGGTTGGCTTTCATATCTTTGATTTCGGCAAGTAGGTTTACACTTTCTAAAAGGTTATCAAATCCTTCGCCAGTTTTTGCTGATACTGGGCAAATAATAGCATCACCACCCCATTCTTCAGGGAGTATGCCGTGGTCAGTTAAGCCTGTTTTTACCTTTTCAATGTTTGCTTCTGGTTTATCTATTTTGTTTACTGCAACGATAATAGGAACATCTGCCGCTTTTGCGTGGTTGATTGCCTCTATGGTTTGGGGCATTATACCGTCGTCGGCAGCGACAACTAATATTGCTATATCGGTTACTTGCGCGCCCCTTGCACGCATTGATGTAAATGCTGCGTGGCCGGGGGTATCTAAGAAAGTGATTACCTTTCCGTCAACGGTTACTTGGTATGCACCTATATGTTGAGTAATACCACCTGCTTCGCCCGCGGTTACATTTGTTTTTCTAATTCTATCAAGAATACTTGTTTTGCCGTGGTCTACATGCCCCATAACAGTTACAACTGGTGGACGGCGAACTAAACTTGATGCGTCATCAGTTTCGCCTTCAAAGTTTTGGGCAAGAACATCTTCGGCAGTTTTATCAAGTTTAAGTTCAAGTTCTATACCTAAATCGTCGGCAATGAAAGCGGCTGTATCAAAATCAATAGAGTCGTTAATAGTTTTCATTATGCCTTCTTTAAATAGGCGCTTGGTAATTTCGGCAGCAGTTATACCGATTTTTTCGCTTAATACCTTTAAAGGTATTATTTCGGTGTTGATTACTGCCTTTTCAATTTTTATTACTTGGCTTTCTGCCTGCTTTTTATCCTTTTTAACAGGGCGGAACTTACGATATCCAGTTTTATTTTCATCAAAATCGTCAATGCTAACTTGGTTTTTGATTAAAGCGCGCTTGTTGAGAACATGCTTTTCTTCGTAGTTACGCTCGTTGTTTTGCTTTTTCTTTGTGCCACGCTTGTCTTGTTTTTCAATGACAGGTGGAGCAATATATGTTTCGTTGGGCTTTTTAAAGCCTGCGCCCTTGTTTTGTGGCCTATCGCCTTGTGGTTTCTTTTCATAGGGCTTGCCACCTTCTTGACGGGGCTTGAACGATTTATTTTCGCTTGATGGCGTGTATGTGTTTCTAACGGGTTGTGGATGTGGGTCTTCGTGGCGCACGATAAATGAAGGACGCTTTTACTCTTCCTTCTTTTCTTCTGGTTTTGCTACTTCGGTAGGCGCATCTAATTTAGGTTGTTCTTCAACTTTTTCAACCTTTTCTTCTTTTTCTACCTTTTCAACCTTTTCTACCTTTTCAACTTTTTCCACCTTTTCTTTGGGTTCAACTACCTTATTTTCAGGTGTTTCGGTTACCGTTTCAGGTAAGGCTTGAGCATTAACTTGCGCTTCTTTTAAAGCAAGTTCTTCTTGCTTTTTCTTTTCTTCAAAACCTTTCAAACGCTCATTAATAGCCGTGCGATAAGATTTTACACCAGAAAGTGTTTTAGCAATTTCTTCGCGTAAACTTGCAATGTTACCGCTTTGCAATATGTCGTTAGCAATTTTAATGTAGGATTTTGTTTCTGCCATTTTATATCTCCCGTCAGTTTATACCTTTTAAATCTTTTTCCGCGTTTTCTATAATCGCTTTTGCCAAAGCCTTATCGGTTATTGCCATAACTTTGGCGTTTTCTTTATGCACCATTTCTGCAAGCAGTTTAGTGCCTAAAATAATTATTTCACACCTTAACTTTTGCGCTAACTTTTGCGCTTCGTTTTTAGTGTTTTCGCTTGCCGAACTGCACACAAGCACAAGTTCGGCTTTTTTTAGAGTGGCTACCGCGTTTACACCTATTTTACATTTTCGGCTACGCACCGAAAAACCGATATAGGTTTCCGTTTTAGTTTTTTCTTGCAAGGAACTCCTCCTCAATTTTAGCGTAAACTTCATCATCTACTGCGGTAGAGAAAACTTTGTTTAGTAATTTTTGTTTTTTAAGGCGCGCGATACACTCAGGATTATCGCATATGTATGCGCCCCTGCCGTTTTTCTTGCCTGTTAAGTCAAGGCTTATTTCTTCGCCAGATTTTACTATGCGTAATAATTCCCTTTTAGGTTTCATTTCCTTGCAGGCTATACACATACGCATAGGGATTTTCTTTTCTGCCATAAATTATTCTATTTCCCCTTCGTTTTCGGGAATATTCATTTCTGCCATTGCGCTTGATTCGCTTTTAACATCTATTTTCCAGCCAGTTAAACGAACTGCAAGGCGAGCATTTTGACCACTCTTGCCGATTGCAAGTGAAAGTTTATCATCAGGAACGATTACTCTTGCGCTCTTTTCATCAAGTTCAATAACTTGCAATACCTTTGCAGGTGAAAGGGCTTTTGCTATAAACTCAAGTGGGTTTTCACTCCAAGGAATAACATCAATCTTTTCGCCACCAAGTTGTTCAACGATTGCGTTTACACGAACGCCTTTGTTACCGATACAAGCACCTATTGCATCAACTGATGGGTCTTCGCTATGGATTGCAATTTTGGTGCGTTGACCTGGCTCTCTTTCAATGCCTTTGATAACTACAATGCCTTGTTTGATTTCTGGCACTTCGTTTTCAAAAAGCCTACGAACTAAACCGTTTGAAGTTCTTGATACTAATACTTGCGCTTGCTTGCCCATATTCTTAACCTTTTTAACAAACACATTGAGTTTTTGGTTAAGTTCTTACTTTTCGCCTGGAACTTGGTCGCGTGGCATTAATACACCTTCAATTTGGCTACCACCGATTTCTACATATACATTACCGCCTTCAATTCTTCTAACGGTGCAAACCATAAGTTCGCCTTCTTTATCTTCAAATTCGCTAACCGTGTTGTTTCTTTCAATTTCACGGAGTTTTTGCATAATAACTTGCCTTGCGTTTTGAACGATAATTCTGCCAAAATCTTCTTTGGGGAAGAATTCGTTTATAAGTTCGTCGCCTTCTTTGATGCTCTTTTTAATTAATACTGCATCTTCAAGCGCGATTTCCTTTTCTGGGTCGGTAACTTCGGCTACTACTTTTTTAACGCTTAAAAACTTTATGGTGTGGCGTTCAGCATCAAGTTTTACTCTTACTGCCGACGCGTCGCCCGAATACTTTTTGTAAGATATTTCAAGGGCGTTTTCTAATGCCGATATAAAGTCTGCTTGCGCAATGCCTTTTTCTTGTTCAAGGGCTTCTAAAGCCGAAAAGAAATCTTTACTTATCATAGTTTTCTCTCCTAAGTTTATTTCAAATAATTATTTTTTTGTTTTATTTTTTAGTCAAATGCGATATATTCGTTCATTTTGACTATGTTTTTTAGTTCAATTGAAAGGGTGGTTTTTTCATCAATTTTTACCACCACTCTTTCGCCATCATACGAAAGCAATGTGCCTTCTAAAAACTTTTTGCCTTTTATTGACGAATAAAGTTTTATCTCTACCATTTTACCTATGTGGCTCAAATAATCTTTTTCCGTTTTGAAGGGCCTATCTACCCCTGGCGACGATACATTTAATGTGTATGACTGGCCATAAGTTAAGTCAAACTCATCAATGGGGTCAAAAATCGCGTTGTGGAATAGTTCGCAAGTGTCAAGGTCAACACCGCCGTCTTTATCAATATAAATGGTGAGTTCTGGGTTTTTGCCTTGCTTAAACTCCACTTCAATTACTTCAATATTTAAGGGGGTTGCTATCTCTTGCAAAAAGGTTTGAAGTTTATCTAATTCTTTTATTTTCATTTTTGCTCCTTACAAAAAATAATGAGAACGGAAATCCGTTCTCATAAGTTAAGCACATATGAACTGCTATTATATTAACATATAATAACTTGTTTTGCAAGTATTTTTTCAAACTTTTTTATTTTGAGTTTTTCATCTTCATAAGTTCTATAAATACTTCTGCCGTTGCATACGCATCACTTAATGCACGGTGGTGGCGGAATATTATTCCAAAATAGTCTGCCAAAGTATGCAAATCGTTCTTCCTTAATGATGGCATATACTTTCTTGAAAGTTCAAGCGTGTCTAATACCTTGTTGTTTACATCAAACTCTTCCATTGCGGCAAATCGCTTTATGAACTTTACATCAAACTCTGCGTTATGTGCAACTAATATCGCGCCGTTTATAAACTTCATAAAATCTGGCAATACTGCGCCTATTTTGGGGCAGTTTTTAACCATTTCTTCGTCAATGCCAGTAAGTTCTGTTATGTTTGGTGGAATAGGATAATCGGGCTTTATTAAGGTGGTCCATTGTTCTACTATTCTTCCCTTTTCAATTTTTACTGCGCCTATTTCGGTTATGCCGTTATTCATTAGGTCAAGCCCTGTGGTTTCTATATCAAACACTACATAAGTAGAGTTTGTTAGTTCTTCTGGCAAAGAACCACTATCAAAGAAAGTTGCGTTCCTTACCGTTTCGGCTTTTTCTGGGAATATGTTTTTATATTCTTTTGGCGCGCCCGATTTAAACTTGCCTTCTTTAACAAAATCTTCTGGGAAAGTGCATCTATTTATTTTATCAATGGTAAATGACGGTTTACCATTATATTCGCCCATATTTCCCCTAACGATTATTGCATCACCAACTTGCAATAGCCTTATCTTTTCGTAGGTGTTCTTTTTGGTAAAATACACGCCACTTGTTTTGCCGGTTGTGTCATCTAAATGAATAATGAAAAAGGGCTTGCCAGATTTGGTTTCGCGCTCTGTAATTTCGGTTATTTTACCACAAACGGTAACGCTACCTTCGGTGGAATCTTCAATGTAAAAGGCGATATTACCCATTGTTAAATCGTCAATAACAACGGGGTCTAAAACCTTAATAGTTCTGCGCTGTATTTTTTCAAGTTCGCTTTCAAACACATCTTGAGAAGTTAAGTCAATGTGTTCTTCGTTTTCTTTGATTTCAATATCACCTATAAACTCTGAACAAAACTTGGTTGCCAAATATTCGTTTAAGGTTATAAGCACACCGTTTTTCTTTATGTAATCGGCATTGTCTTTTGAAAAGCGAATTACATATTTAACATTATCGCCAAAAACCGTTGAACGAACATCACTTTGCTTTAAAAATATCGCCACCGACGGATAGCCTTTTTTTAGATAATTAAATATTTCGTTGTTTATAAGTTCGTCATTACTAACTATTTTTTTAACCGTTATTGACACCGACTTAAAGGCAGGCGAAGTGATTTTTTCAACTTCATCTAATATTTTGCTTTGCAAAATATCGTCAACAACACTATCGCATATAAAATGGTAGCGAATTGATTGAGTTTTTCTTTCAACTTCTATGCCCGATAACCTTATTCTTTTAAGCCTTTCATCTATACCCCTTATATCGGCTATAAACTCATCACTTGTTTTTACTGTATACATTTATCAATTTCCTTAAAAAATACTTCTTTAACCTTATCAAACGATACTTTTTGAATTATTTCGCCTTTCTTAAAAATTACGCAACTATCTACGCCACCTGCAATACCTATATCGGCATCTTTGCCTTCGCCTGGGCCGTTTACTACACAACCCATAACGGCTATTTTTAGTTTTTTGTTTATGTTCTTTACATATTCGCTAACTTCGTTTGCAAATGCCATACAATCCCAAGCGCATCTGCCACAAGTTGGGCAAGCAATAACATCTACCATATCGGAAGCCAGTTCAAGTGAGTTTAGCAAGGTTTTAGCGCACAATACTTCGCGAATAGGCTCTGCCGATAAACTTACCCTAATTGTATCGCCTATGCCCTTTATTAGTAGCGCGCCTATGCCCGCAGAGTTTTTTATTATTCCACTATATTCTGTGCCTGCTTCGGTTACCCCTAAATGTAATGGGTAATCGGTGCGCTTTGCAACATATTCGTATGCCTTTACCATTAGTGGAACACTTGATGCTTTAACCGATATTACAATGTTTTCTACACCGTATTTTTCTAAATAACTAACATTTTTTAGCGCGCTTTCGCCAAGCGATATTTCGTTTTTGCCATACTTACTTAAAAACTCTTTTTCAATACTGCCTGTGTTTGAGCCTACCCTTACAGGCACATTATACTCTTTTAAGGCTTTGGCAACGGCTTTAACATTTTCTTCGCCACCGATATTTCCTGGGTTAATCCTTATTTTATCTGCGCCGTTTTCTATGGCTAAAAGGGCTAACTTATAATCAAAATGTATGTCGGCAACAAGTGGTATGTTTATGCTTTTTTTAATGTTTGAAATGCTTTTTGCATCTAACTCATCAAGCACCGAAAATCTTATAATATCGCAACCTGCCTTTTCAAGTTCAAGCGTTTGAAGAATAGCCCTTTTTTCATCACTTAAACGAAGTGTTGACATTGATTGCACGGCAATTTTATTGCCACCACCGATATTTATGTTCCCTATTTTAACAATTTTACTCATAGCCTTTCGCCCACATTTTTTTCTAAACTATATAATAACATATATTTTTGTTTAAGTAAAGTGAAATATTTTTTAGTTTTTAATTAAATGCATTGACTTTTTGGGTTTTATTTAGTATTATAAATGTTAAAAACGGCGCTTCATTGAAGCGGGCTGATGCCTATTTATAGGAAGTTTGGTCGCCGTTTCTAATTTTTGTTAATTTTCATTTTTTTACAAATTTCCTTTTTAGTCAAAAAAACCCTGAAAACAGGGTTTTTTTGTTTTTTATGCGTTTGCCGCAGTTTTATAGTGCATTAAAATTATTTGATAGTAATCTTCTAAATACATTCCTATCGTTGGGTCGCCTATCATATCTTCATATGCCTCAGTAGGCGTTAAGGTTGAATAATATGCATCAATGCACTCTATTACATCAGTATAGTAGCCAAGATTTACAAGTTCATCTTTGCTAAGTGGCTCACTACGGATTTCTAAATACCTAAGCAAGAGTGATGCGCGAAGTTGGTCAACATAGTTAGAGTATTTAATGTTTTTTTCATCAACACTATTGTTATACCTTAAAATGTCGTAATGGTTTTGGGTTTCAAGTTCCATAAGTTCTGCCGTTTTAGAATTGACTTCTGCAGTATGCACCATTTCAAAGTGGCTTTTTGCATTTTCTTTTTTAATTATTAATTCTTCTTTTTTTGAGTTCAATTCTTGTATTTCTAACTGCTTTTCGCTATTTAGTTTAGATATTTCCATTTCAAAATCGGCTTTTAGGGTTGATACCTTTTCAATAAAGATATCGGTGTTCATAATACCGTTTTTGCTTGCTAAAATTTTATATTCTTCAATGGCGTTTGCGTGGCTAACATTTAGTGCGCTAACCTTTTTTTCAAATGTTTCTTCTAATTGTTGCAAAGATTTTTCTATGTTTTCAATCTCTAATGCAATACCTTGTTTATAGTTAAATATTTCCTTTTCGTGCGCGCCACTTAAAAGGGTTTTAGCAAGTTCAAAAAGTTCACTTTCGCTTCTATTTATATCGGGTAGTTTTTCAAGCGAAATCTTTTGCATCTCTTCTGGGTAAAAATCTTGCTTTTGTATGCGATAATACACAAATATATCGCGCAAGGTGTTTATTAATTCTTCGTGAGAAGTTGGGGTTACATATTCCATTTTTATTCTCCTATATTCTATTCGGTATATTGCGCGCTAAACTCAGTTATTTCTGCGCCACTTTCTAAATAAAACTTAAAGGTAAAGTGCTTTGAAAAGGCGTTTAGTTTTATGTAGTTTTCGCCTGCGTTAATGTTATATTCTTTGCTACCAAAATCGCCAAAAACTGAAAATACGCCTTTGGTTTTAGAGTTAAAAGATACTGCTATTAAATGGCACTTTTCTTTATCTAATTTAAGGGGTATTTTTTTGCTTTCATAGTAGCAATTTTTTGCTAAACCTAACTCATAAAACATATTGTTTTGTTTACATATAAACTTGCCATTTCCGTTATGAATTAGCCCATCAACACATATTACTTTTATACTTTTATCTTTTGATAAAACTATAATTTTTTCTTTGCCGTTTGATAGTAAATGCACCACTAAATTGTTTTGGTATTTTCCTAAACTTAAAACACTTTCAATTTCAAAAGGTAGAGGCACTCCGCCTTTATCGCTATTTGAGTATTCAAGTATTTGGGTTTTGCCTATTAAATAGAGTGCGCCGTTAACAGTTATTGCGCCACTTACCCTTTCGCAAAAAAACTTTTCGCACTTGATTTCTGCCCTACTTAAATCGTTTGTTAAGTTTAATGAGTAGGCGCGATTTTCGGTGATGATTTTTAGTTCATCATTAACCTTATAAACACCTAAAACTTTGCCGTCGTTAATATCAAAAATGGCGCAGTTTACATTGATTGCGTCATAACCCTTTTCGTATATATCTATTGCAGGGGCAAAATATAGTTCATAACCCTTTTCGCAAAAAAAGTAGCCCTTTTCCGTTTGACAGTTATCGCACTTAATTATGCCTATTTCTGCGCCTATATCGGTTAAAGGATATAGTGAGCCATCATATAATGCGTAAGGGTTAGGTTTGCCATAAAAAGATAGTTCAACAAACTTTGGCTTACCCTTAAAGTTAAGCATACCCACCCTTTCATAGCCACTTTTAGTAATGGAATAAATGTTATTATCGGCGCAATACACATACTCATTTTTTGCACAAGAAAAATATTCAATAGGCGCTAAATTATTAAGTGAGTTTTCTAACTCTATTAAGCCTATGCCAGAAAATAGTTTATCTTCTTCTACCTTACAACCACTTTCAAACGCTTGGTCATTTTTAAAGTTTAACAGGTGTTTATTTACTTTCAAACTCACCTTGTTAAAGCCGTGTAATTTCATTATAGCCATCTCCTTTTTGCCATTACAAAACTCTTTGGCTCTGTAAGTAAGGAAACGGCATTAGTGTAGCGTTTGCGCCAGTTTACACTTTCATCAAAGTTGCGCTCTATTAAGGTTATTTCCGCCGCCACGCCGTAGGCAAGTATTCTTGCGCTTACCTTTGCGTCAAAGCCAACGGTGTCGTTTAAATCGTAGTTTGCAGGCAAGTATTTATAAACTATAACGGCAGGGCTAACACCTGTTTTTAAGTATTCGGGGCTAAAATCGTAAACTGCCGATTTGCCACTTTCGTTTTCTACTGCAAGTATTTCCACAGCAGTTTCTGTTAAACTGCCATAGTAAACTTTGCTATCGGTAGGAATAACCTTTTCGCGTTTTACCATAGGAATATACGAACTTGCAAGTTCGCCTATAACCAAGTTGCAAGCGCGAACCATAGTGTCTATTTGCTCTTTTGCGTCGCCTATATTTTCCGTTTCGCCGTTAAGGTATTTAAGCACATTTTCGCGCGCCAAGTAGGTGGCTACGCAATTTACTATATCGCTTATTTTCATACTCTTCTCCTTATTATAAAATTTGCCGAGTTTAACTTCTAAACTCGGCAAAAGTAATTTTAGGTTTACGCTTCGGTGATACCGCTTATCATACCTTGACCGATTGGTCTTGCGCAAATAAGGTCGGCATATTTTACCAAGGTAGCCGTGTATACAGGCTTACCTGCAATTTGTTTTAACACCTTTCCATCTTCGCCTTCAAGCCATTGCCAGTCGCAAAGTTGACATAAGGTAAAGTCGTTGGTGTTGAGTAAATACATAGTTCCCTCTGGGCAAAATCTATCTGCTACGATAGGAATACCGTTATAGGTCATTGCTCTATAACCACCTGCCAAAACTTCGGTGTCAATGTTGCGTTTGTTTTCGGCAAAGAGTTTTTGAAGGGCACGGCGCACACCCCACGAACAAATGATAAAGTTTACTGCGCCACCAGATTGTTCTTCAATGGTGTCAAGTGCAGTTTGAATATCAAGTTCGGTGATTTCGCCTTCAACTTCCTTTTTGTAGGGGTTGAGCCAACCGTGAGTTTCTTTGTTTAAGCCGTAGAGAGTGTTGCCTTCGCCAAAGATTGCTTTAAGACCTGTGATTTCGTTGTTATATGAGCCTTGAACGGTTACGATATCGCCTTCTACTGCATCTTCTACACTACCACTTAATACTACCGATTTGTTCTTTCTATCAACCGATACAATGCGCTTTGCACCGTGAACGGTTTCGCCACTATTTTTTCTTACATCAATTACCATACCTTCAATAAGGTTTTTAACGGTGTCTAAAACTGCAACATTTTCTGATACTGAAACAATTTTTGCAAGTTCGCCAGAGCCATCACCAAAAAGCATTCTGCCAAAGTTGAAACTGCTTGCTTTTAAAAGTCCTTCCATTTCGGCATTGAGTAAACTTACAAACGCGCCAGAATTGTTTTCACTTGCGCGAATTGCCTTGTCGCTAATTTCAATAGTGCCGTAAAGGTTTTTAAGAGTAAGAACAAATTGTTCGTAGTTGTTGCCTGTTGCGTCGGGAAGGTCGCCATCTTCCGTGCCTGCACCGATACCACCGTTTACACCGTAAATAGCAAGTTTACGAACTTCTTTTCCCCATACATCATCTGTGCTTTGTTTTACTGCCGATAAAAAGGGGTTGATTTCTGTGTTGAGTTGTGATGCTACTACATCTAAATATAAAGTTTTAAGCGCTTTATCCGCATTAGTTAAAGTTACTGCCATAATTTTTCCTTTTTAATCCTTTTTATTTTTTTAAAATTTCTATTGCGAGTTTGCCCGCTTCGGCAATGCTTTTGGGTTTATCGGTAGGGGTCTTTAAGCCCACTCCACCACTTTCCATAATTATTGCCGTTTTCTTGTTTTCAAGTAACCCTTTAAGATACTCCTTTATAACCTGCTCTTTGGATAAGGGTTCATCTTTTACATTTTCATTACTTTTACAAGCAACTTCCGTGCTTTCGGTTTGGCTTTTGCCTGCATTATCGTTTGCACTTAAATTACCCTCCAACTCTTTGATGCGCTGACAGCGTTTGGTAAACTCAGACTGCAAAGAGTTATATGCGCTAAGTAGCGCGTTTACATCTTTAAACTTTCCCAATGAGATTTCAGTTTTTTCTTCGCCTTTATTTTCTTCCGTCGCTACGGGTTGCGCTTTAACTTCCATTTGTTCACCGTTTCCGTTTTCCATTTGTTTTCCCTCCCTTATTCTATTCGGCTTTTGCCGACTCTTTTATTATTTGCTTGTGTGTGTTTATGTGATTAAATATTCGCTTTTTTTCTTCTTCACTAAGTTCTTCATATTCGCTTAACGCATAGCGTATATGTTCGTCAATATGTATGCCGTGGTCGTCAATTTCATCAACTTCTACACCAAACTCTCTTATCTTTTCGTTTTCGTTTTGAGCCTTTTCTTCGTGCAACCTTGAAAGCCCTTTTTGGTAGTCAAGGTCTTTGTAGCCAAGAAGTGATAACAACTTCTCTTTTGTGGTTGGGCGAAGTTTTCCATCATTATCAAACAATAAGCCACTATCGTATAATCTAAACAAAGTTTCCTTTTGCTTGTTTGGTGTTGATGACAGTTCGTTTTCGCTCTCTAAATACACATCATCTGCAAGTGCAGTTGATTTATCGGCATAGCATATTTTGGTTCTGCCAAAGGCATCTTTATAACTCACTGCTTTAAGCCCTGATATAAACTGTGCGTATAGCCTTAATGTTTGGCGCGCCATTTCTAAATAACAGTTTCTAATAGACTCTGCGTTCATTACAAGCCTTTCGTTATCTTGTTCAACAAGCAATTCAAGCGCAGAACCACTTGATAGATTTGCGTTCTTTGATGCCGTTGAAACTTCGCTAACACCACTTATGCTTATAAACTCATTGAGTAGTTTTTCTTCTTCTAAATCAAAATCTGGTGGCATTGCAGATTCATCCATCATTTCGGGCGCTTTTGAGCCTTGCCTATACACTAATACCTTACCCGGTGATAAGCCTTCGCCCTCTAAATCGTCAAGGTCAACTGCGCCATCTTCCACAGTTAATACACCCGTGCATAGCCTATTCAAAAATTCGTGTTTTCTGTTTTTAACGGCATTAAATGCGCGTTGAACAGGTATCATACGCTCTACTATGCTTGCACTAAAAAAACTTCCTGCTATGGGCAAGGAATCTTGCTTTACAAAAGGAAATGTTCTTGCGCCATTTTCACCGTTTAGGTATGGCAATTCACCGTTATATAAAAGTTTATCGCCTGCAACTGTTATTAACCTACCTTTTGGGTATTCTAAACTTGGCGCGTCGTATCGCTCTATAACGATAACTGCGTCTTGTATCTTTCTTTCGTCATTTTGAGAGTTGTAGTTATTTAGTGGGGTTAAACCAAACACATCAATATCGCCACCTGCTAAACTTACGCCATACCTTTCCCTTATTACCGAAACGGGCACGGCTTTTGCGTGGATTATGCTTTTTAGGTCGGTAATCTTTTCGGCATACAAGTTATCGGGGAATATTTCAAAGGGGGATACAACCGATATTTCCACTTCCCCTTCCCTTACTTCTTCGCCATCAACAATGCCTGTTTTCATACCACTTTTGCTATTCCATACCACCTTGTAAAATGCCGTTCCACAAGTTTCGCTCCAAGTGTTTGCGCGCCTTACCGTTTCTGTTAGACCTGCCGACTTAAATGCGCCTGATAGCAACTTTTCGGCAATGCTTGCCTTTGAAACATCTTCATCATCATCTGATTTTGGGCGCACCGATATTTCTGGGTGAACCCTTGATAGCCTTGCAAGGCGCGTTTCCATTATGGGCGATATGTGATTAAACACTTCTTTTGATTGCCAAAAGTATTCCTTTTCTTCCTTTTCTACATTGCCAGATAGACCTATTCTACAATGTTGATTGCCCTTTAAAAAGTTTAGGTTTAGTTCCCATTGTCGCTCTAACGCAACCCTTTCTTTTCTGCGCCTTTCAAAATCTGCCTTGACAAAAGCAACAAGTTCTTTTTGAGCCTTTTCCTTGGCTTTTTGTTCAAGTGATTTGGTAATTTTACCGTTGTTTTCTTGCATTTCTTCTCCTTTTAAGCCTTTTCAATTTCTCTTAATATTTTTAAGAGCCGTATTTTCTCTTGTTCAAGTTGTTCATCAGTCATTTCGTTTAATTCTGGCTCTTTGCTTTCTAATAAAATCTTTAAGGCAGTAATGTCTGGTGGAACATTTTTTTTGGTTACCTTCTTTTTTGATAGCAACACTTCGCCATCTTCTTTCATTGAATATTCTTCCACCGTTTCTTCTGCCGTGTAGCCAAGCGCCTTTTTCATTAGCGCACGGTTGATATCTTCTTTCTCTTTTACCTGTTTATCTTCTTTTCTTTTCATTTACTATCTTCCTTATTAGCCTTTCCTTATCTTTTTGTATCACCGTTTTTGCAGTAGGTTTCATCTCTAATGAAGGTTTAGTCATTACATAGTATCTTAACTCATCAAGTGAGTGGTCGTCTTTTTTTACAGGGTTATCGCCACTCCCCCAAAAGTAGCCTTTAAGTTCACGAATAAGGTTTACGCAACACTTAAATATGAATATTTTTGGCAAGCCCTTTTTTTTGTTAAAATATCGTTTAACACGCTCTATTCCACTAAATAAATCTTTATTCACATTTGGGTTTACAAGTATTCCGCAATCGTAAAACAGTTCGCTAACACTTTTTACGCCTGCCAAGGTCTTTTGGTTTGCCGCGCTATCAATTAGCGCGCTTATTCTACCCTTGCCATCTGTTTTCCAGCCTAACTTTCGCGATATCTCTTTAATTCTTTCGGCGTGGTAAAACACATCTTTGCCTGCTTGATAGTGTTCGGCAACAACATATATATTTCCGTCATAGTCAACCGAATACCAATGCGCAGATAGGGGGTTATTTAAGCCTGGGTCAATAGACAAGGTGTCTTGCCAGTCTTTTGGAAGTGATATGGGGTCAATCACATGAAAGTTTTCATCAAACTCTGGATACACAAGCCCTGTGCCCGATTTAAACCTGCCATATCTTCTGCTTTCAAGTTCATCTTCGGGTAGCGAACTTGAAACGCTTTCCACTTCGGCTTGGTCTAAAAAGGGGTTGTCTGCCCACTCCATAAACTCACACCACACTTCTTTAGAACCACTTTCGTTTAGGTATATTTCGTTATATATGTAGGTTAGCCCTTTAAGTGGCGTCATTGTGCCGAACATTTCGCCCTTTTTATCAAGTAGTCGCATACGGCACTCATCATAGATATCTTTTGGTGGCTCTTCATCAAACCACACAAAATCAAGCGAACTGCCTTGAAACTTTTCTCTGCCTTGGTCGCACGATTTAAAGCCTATAACACTTATTCCACCAAACACATTGCGTATGCGAATTTGGTCTATTACGCCATATTCCATACTCTCTTTTTTGCCCGATAGCATACTCACATCTACTATCCAAGATGGGTTTAGGTAATGCAGTATTTTTGCTTGCTCCACATCTCTTTGAACTTGGTGCGATAGCGATACCACACAACCAAACACTCCATCTTTCTTCTTTCTATACGGGTGTATTCCCCTTGCCATATACACCACTTCAACTGCGCCACACTCTGTTTTGCCACTTCGGTTGCCACCGAATACCCAACGGTTTTTCTTTTTGCATTTGTGAAAGGCAAGTTGCTTTTGGTGAACCTTTTCGCCAGAGTTATAGTTAGATAGGTTGCCAAGCGATTTCCTTGCCGAAAGTATTTTATCTATATCGTTTATTCTTTGGATTAACCCTTTAACTTCTAACATATTTCACCTTTAGCCGAATTTTATCAAACGGTTTTTGTATTTCAAGTGGTATATGACAAGCAATTTTTAATTTTTTATTTTGACAATTATCACCCTTTTTCCGTTTAATATTGCACTATATTTAACTTTGACTTTTTTATAATTAGGTTTAATCACTTTTTAAAAAAAGGAACTCTTATGAAAAAACTACTCTTATTTTTTTTAGCCGTGTTTTTGCCATTAAACTTTTCAAGTGTTTCGGTTAAAGCAGTTGGTAAAGCCGAATACCTACTAATAAGCCTTGACAACGCGCCCGTTTACTATGACCAAGAACTTTCTAACCTAATTTGCTATATGCCTAAAACCTATTATGTTAAGAAACTTGGCGAAACTTTAAACGCCTACCACATAGAGTTTGGCGCAAGCACTTTGCCGAAAATTGATGGGTTTGTGCCAAAAGAGTTTTTATCGCCAGATAGCCTTGATGATGATAGCGATTGCTATCCACTTTTAACTTTAACTACAAGCGATAGCGCAACACTTTATAGCGACCATTTACTTTCTAACCCTATTCAATACCTATTTAAAAACCGCAGTATGAACTACTACGGTTTCTATAAAAATGGCGATTCGCCTACTGTTTATTTTGTTTCTTATAACGGCAAACTTGGGTATATTAAGGAAGATGCCCTTTTGCCCTTTTCTATCCCTAACCACCCTAACTCTATTGAAACGCCCACAGTTAAACCAGATATAAGCGAAGAAAAGATTGAAAGTGATGAGCCAAATAATTATTTTGGGCTTAAAGTTGCAGTTTACGCCTGCCTTGCGCTTGCTGGGATTATCGCCTTAGTAGTTGCCCTTAAACCTAAACGGCAAAAGGAAAAAACTAACTACTATGACGAAAACGAATACGAATAATTATGCCGATTTTTTAAGCGCCATTTTAACAGGCGCTTTTTTGTTTTTGTTGTTCATTAAGTCGTGTTCTATCACGCGCTTTAATAGTTCTTTGAAAAAATCCATTGAAAGATAAATCTCTTTATACCTTTTATCGTTTAGCCCAAACCTTTCCATATTTTCGGCAAACTTTCGGCTTAACTTGTTTTGCTTTCTAAAATATGACCTACTATGGCAATCAAAATCTTTATATACACTTCTTGGCTTAATTCTAAAATACTTATAGTCAAGTAATGTGATTTCTTCTTGCGTATATTCGTTAAGCGCTCTTTCAACTAAATCTTTCATTTCCATTAGCCTAATCTTCTTATTTGTAAACGCCACAATCTTATCGCATTGCTTAAAGCAGGGCGAACAATTGTTCATTGATGCCAACGCGTGCTTTAAAACTATATCGTCAATTTGAGCCGTGAGTTTATCAATAGATGAGTATGCGTATAATATAGATTTTGCGTAGTAAATGTTCATAATGTTTACCTTTCCTTTTCCCTTAACTTTTAAAGTTTTAGCCTAATTATAAAATTGTTTTTTTCATTAAGTCAACGATATATGTCTATTTTTGTTCAAAAATATATTTTTGTTCAAAAATACCAATTTTTATGTCATATACTACTTGACTAATCACCCCTTTTGCAATACAATTTGTGATTTTACGAACATTTGTTCGCTTTTTTGTCTATATAATAACGGCTATTTATGACATATGGTAGTCAACAATTCAAATATTTTTTGAGTTTTTTTGGGTTTTTGGGGTGGATTTTTAATTTATAAGGAAAATAAGCGAAAAATAGAAAAAATTGACGAAAATTATATACAAATATTAAATTATATGGTAAAATAAAGGGTATGAATACTATATATATGTTTAAGAAAAAAAGTTTATTTATTGCTATTTTAACGGTGCTTTGCGCCCTATCGTTTATTTTTGCCTTTAACTGGCAAAAGGCTTATGCTACTAACTCTGTTGATAGCACATTGTTTTTGCCTACTACTGAGTTAGAATACGATATTTCGCTCAACTCACCACAAGAAGTTTTGTATGATAACGGCATTTGCGCTGTTATTCAAAACAACAACGAACTTTTAATTAGCAAAAATGGTGGCGCATTTATTCAGTCAAGCGAAACCTTTACTTCTCTTCAACAAATTAAAAGGCTTGATGAAAACACACTTTTAATTAGTGATGAAGCAAAGATTTATAAAATTGACCTATCTACTGATGGCTACCCCAAAGAAGTGTTAAACTATCAGGCAGAAAATGTTACTTGTAACCTTTTTGATTATAAAGATGGTATTTTGGTTGGAAACTATTCATCAAACACCTTGCTTTATGTTATTGAAAACGGCGTTGCAGTAAATAAATCTACTATGGCAGGTGTGCTTGCAGGAACTCCTGTTTGCATTAACCAAGGGTTTATTTATTATGTAAACACTTCTTCTAAACTTTGCAAAAGGTCAACCGATTTATCGCAAACTGAAACCGAACTTGTTTCACTTGTGCCACAAAAAATGATTACCGACGGTAACTTTATTTACGCGCTTTGCTCTGATGGTATTTATAGGGTTGACATTGAAAACAAAACTTCGGTTAAACTTGTTGTTGATATTGATGAGGGCTACGATTTAGGCAAACTTACCACTCCTTCTGGCTTATGCTTTAAGGGTGGCAACCTACTTATTAGCGATAGCACCGAAAACACTTTGCAAGAGTTTAAGATTAGCGAAAACACTTTAGTATTCACAGGATATGCAGTTGCAACTGGCAAAACTGCTTATAACCGTATAGGTAAATCGGCAAACGAAATTGAGTTTAATGCAGGTAGAGTTGCCGTGCTTAATAACTCTAAAAAGATTTTAACTGTTGTAAACGATATTAACGGCAATTTGTTTGATAGAGAAAACTTTGCGCTAAACTTAATTTTTAGTAGTGGCGATACCTTTATTCCCGATACTTTCGCGCTTGGCGAAAACAGCGCGCTACTTGTTAACAAAACGGCTAAAACGGCAAGAATATATAATTTTGAAAACAAAATGCTTTCGGATATTATTAGTTTTACCGAAAACGCAACCGATTCGCAAATTACTGATGTAACTTGGCAAAACGGAAAATACTTTATTTCACAAAGAAAGTGGGACGACCCAGAGTTTAAATTGTTAGTTTACTCTGCAAATGAACTCTCTACCGATTTTGATAAGATTATAGACACCACCATTAATAGCATTAACTATCCGTTAATTGCAGTTGACGTGTTTGAAAATGTTTTTGTAACAAGCGAATACGATAATTGTATTTTTAAGTATTCTAAAACCGACTACACGGTAGGAACGGAACTTTCGCTCTCACCCACAGGCATTAAAAAACTTGCTACCGACCTTACAGGTGGATTGTTTGCACTTAAAGAAAGTTCGGTTATATACTACGACCAAGTAGAAAACAAGGCGCACGAGTTTAGCCTTGAAACTTCTCTTAAAGCAAACTCTTTTGCAATGAGTTTTGAAAGCAATAAAGTGTTCTTTATTTATGATGATTTAGAATACACGGCATACTCATCAAATTTGCCCACATTATCACTTGATGAAATAACCGTTCCCACCGAATTTGTTATTGACGGCGAAAATGGTGTTGCGCTTAACGACTTAGCAGTTTATAGCGCAAAAGATGGCGCAAACATTTATTCACTTGAACAAGATGGAAACGCATTTAACTATAAAGGGTTAATTCAAGATGAAAGCATTTACGGTGCGTTTATATGTGGCTATCAATACTCTAAAAGTTTTGAAAGTAGTTTAGGTTTAGGCGCAAGGCAAGAAAACTTTATTTTGCTTGTAGGTAAAGACATAAGTGGTTTTACTCAAATATATTTAATGAATAATCTTGACGCACTTGCCGTGCAAAAGCAGACCTTTGACCCAAACACCAACACGGCTTACACCACCACAGGTGTTAGGGCTTACTACCTACCTATTATCACTCAAGACGCGTTATTCACCCTTAAAGCAAACAGCGAAATATTGACATTAGATAAAGGCACAAAAATTACCGTTAACGGTGCAATAGAGTTTCTTGGAACAAGTTTTTATTATGCTACGGTAAATGTAAACGGAACTAACTATTCTGGATACATACCCGTTAAGTTTACTGCGAAAGTGCTTTCGCAAAACTACCCAGAAACAACCTTTACTGTTAGAAAGGTTAAAAACACTAATGTATATTTAGAAAGTGGGTTTACTACCCTACTTACCACTCTTACCGAAGGCACGGAAGTTAGGGTTTTAGAAAAAACTGATGCATACGCAAAAATTGCATACCTTTCTAATGGCGATTATATTATAGGGTATGTTAGCGCAGATAGTTTTTTAAGTGTTAGCAACAACACATTGCGAAATGTTTTAATCATATTAGCGATAACCGTTTCAATTTGCGTAACTTCGTTATTCTTGCTTTTAAGAAAAAAATCGTAATTTAACTAAACAAAAAAAGCACTTGCAAAATGCAAGTGCTTTTTTATTTACTTTTTATTTGCCAAGGTTATTTAGCATTAATTCTTTTGCCCTTTCGCCAAGCACCACAGTTTTGTTTTCTTTAACAAAATCTACGGGGAAAGTTTCTAAAATATCAAGTTCAATAATTGTTTTTCTAAAGAAAAATCTTGAACGGATTTTTTCGGTATTTTTAACCGTTATTACAACAACGGGAACTTGTGCCTTTTGGGCAATCTTAAACACCGCGTCGTGAAAAGGAAGTAGTTCACAAGTTTTGCTCCTTGTTCCCTCTGGGTAAACAAGCATTGAAACTGCATCACTTTTAATTAGCCCTGCCGATTTATTTATGGCAGTTATTGCCTTTCTTGGGTCTTCACGGTTAATGGGTAAATAACATAGCCTTGTTATTAGCCTACCCACAAATGGTATTTTAAAGTTTGCTTCCTTAGAGATAAATGCAAGGCCATATTTACCAAGCACGGTGTAAGTTATAATAGGGTCAAAGTTTGAACGGTGGTTTGATACCATTAAAAACCTGCCTTTTGGCAACTTTTCTAATCCACTAACCTTTATTCTTGCGCCACTAAACCACGATACAAACTTATGCGCTGTTAGCATCATAAATGTGTAGAACTTGCTTGGCTTTGAATATTCTTTTTTCTTGCTTATAAATAGTGAACTTATTAAAAGCGTTAAGATAAACAGTAATGGAATACCTATTACTACCCCTAAAACTATTAACGCGATAAGTAAATATGTGTTCATTTTTTTACCTTCTTAATTTTAGATTAATATTGTAGCACAATATTTTTAGCCGTTCAAGGCTATATGCTAATTATTTATCATTTTTTAACAATTTATCTTTTTTAAGTTGCCTTGGCGAAACATTAAACTCTTTTTTGAATAGTTTTGAAAAGTAGTTGTAATCACCTATTCCACACTCTTCTGCCACCTTGCTTATAGGCATATCGGTTGTAAGTATAAGTTTTTTCGCGTGGTAAAGCCTTTTACTCTTAACAAACTCTGCAGGAGTGGTTGAAAAATATTCGTTAAAAAGCCCATAAAGTGAAACCCTTGATATTCTAAACACGCGCTCTAAATTGTCAACGGATAAATCGCCATTAAGATTTTCTTTTATATACCTTTCAATACTGTGTTTAAGCGTTTTGTTTCCACCACCCACAAACTCTTTAAGGCTACTATACGAAACACACGCCGATAGTATGTGTGCGCTTGCCTTAATTTTTTCTTCGCCAACAGTTATAAGGTGGCTTAAATCCTTTTTAATGTCTTCACTATCGCCAACACCAAAGGGTTTTAGGTAGTTTATTATTTCATCTACCGATATATCTTGGCGTTTTATTTGACCAAGCGTCATAAACCCAGATATGCCGTCTATAGAGTTAAGTGGAATCCAACACTCATAAAGCCCTGCGTGGCAAGAATATATACAAGGCTCGCCTGTTTTTAGGCATTTTTCCATAGCCTTTTTGTCGCATAGCATACACTCTTTATCAAGTTCGCTATTACTTCTTACCCTTTCGCAAAATGGATTATACTTATCAGGATAATATGCAAGTTCGTTGCCTTCTAAATCAAACACGCTTATCTTCATTCCCATAAGTTCATAAAAGTCTTTTAAAAGACTTTTTATCTCTTCACTAATTCTTTCCATATCTTACCTTGTTGTAAAAAAAATACAAAATTACCATATTTTTGTATTTATAATACTATAAATACTTTGGGTTGTCAATTACAATTTAGTCAAAGGAGGCGAAAGTATGAATTTTTTAGGAATTGATATTGGAACAACTTGCTGTAAATGTCAACTTTTTAGTGAGACTGGCGAAATACTTTACTATGAAGCAAAAGATTGTCCACTTAAAAAAGACGGCGCGTATTCTTATGTTGATATCGGTTATATTATTAGCACCATTAAAGAACTAATTAAAAATGTAGCGAAAAACTTTACCGTAACTTCTATTGCTATTTCTTCGCTTGGCGAAGCATTTGTTTTATTAGATGAAAATGATGAAGTTATTTCTTACCCTATGCTTTACACCGACCCCCGTGGCGATTTAGAAGCAAAAGAAATGGGCGAAAAGTTTGGGTGCGATAACCTTTACAAGTTAACAGGTGTTATGCCTAATGCTATGTTTTCTATATCTAAACTTTTGTGGATTAAAAACAATGAGCCTGAAAAACTTAAAAAGGCTGTTAAGTTGTTTTTAGTTGGCGAATATGTTGGTTATGTGCTTTCAGGCAAGCGCGTTATTGACTATTCACTTGCATCAAGAACGGGTGTTTTAGATGTTAAGAACAAAGTTTTCGCAAAAGAACTAATTACTGAACTTGGCATTGACTATTCACTATTTTCTACTCCTATGGAAGCAGGCACAATAGTTGGTGAAATTAAAGATGATATCGCAAGCGAATTAGGACTTAACAAAGACTGTGTGTTGGTTTTAGGCTCGCACGACCAAGTTTGCACAACCATAGGCGCAGGTGCTTTAGAAGACGGAGAGTCTTGCGACGGTATGGGAACTGTTAGTTGCGTTACCACCGTGTTTAAGGATTTCCCTGAAAATGTAGAAATGGGGCATTGTGGCTACCCTATCGCTCCCTTTGTTGACGGGCTTTACTGCACTTATATTTTAAGTTATGCAAACGGTTCGCTTGTTAACTGGTTTAGAAAGGATATTTTACACGATTACACGGGCGAAGAAAATAACTTCTTTAGTTATGCCGAAAAAAGGTTTAGCGAAAAGCCAACCGATTTACTTATACTACCCTATTTTGGTGGCGCGTCAACACCTTTCCAAGACCCTAACGCAAAAGGCGCAATCTTGGGCTTAACACTAAACACTACCGACGCAGAGATTTATCAAGCCATTTTAGAAAGCACTTCGCTTGAAGTTAAGTTAAACCTTGATACCGTTAAGAAGTTTGGCGTAAATGTTAAAAGCGCAGTTGCTACTGGTGGTGGTTCAAACTCTAAGCGTTGGCTACAAATTAAGGCTGACATCACAGGCTTAAAACTTTCAACACTTCGTTCAAGTGAGGGCGGGCTTTGTGGAACGGCTATTATTCAAGCAAAGGCTATGGGGCTTGTTAAAACCTTTAAAGAGGGCGCAAAAATATTCGTTAAGATTAAAGATGAAATTAGCCCAAACCCTGAAAAAACTAAACTTTACGAAAACAAAATAAATCAATATAAAAAATTATATAAAACTATAAAGGAGATTTACTAATATGAAATTTGCATTATATTTTGGAAACCGTGGCTTTATGCCGGGTGAACTTCTTGCAAGCGCAAGAAAAGAAATGATTGAAGCAGTTACCAAAGCAGGCCACGAATACTTAGTTATGGATGAAAACTTAACCCGTTTTGGCGCAGTTGAAACCCGTGATGAAGGTTTACTTTACCACGACTGGTTAAAATCTCACGAAGGCGAATATGATGGTGTTATTCTTTGTATGCCTATATTCGTTGATGAAAACGGTGCGTTCTATGCTTTAAGAGATGCTAATGTGCCTATCTTAATGCAAGCATACCCAGATGAAATCGGCAAAATGGACTTTAAGCAACGCCGTGATGCTTTCTGTGGTAAGTTCGCTGTTACAGATGTTTTCTATCAAGCACAAATCCCCTTTACTTGTCTTGAGCCACATGTAGTTCACCCATCAAGCGATAAGTTCCAAGAAAATCTTCGCGACTTCGCAGCAATCTGCCGTGTAGTTAAGGGTATGAAGAGATTTAATATCGGTGTTATCGGCGCAAGAACTACTGCTTTCAAAACGGTGCGCTTTGATGAAGTTACTATGCAACGCTATGGCATCAATGTAGAAAGTTTTGACCTTTCTGAACTTGTTTACGAAGTTCAACATAAGGCTGATGATGATGCTAAGGTTATTGCTAAAATGGAATCGCTTAAAAATTATAGCGACTTCTCTAAAGTTCCCACCAAAAACTTTATTACCCTTGCTAAAATATCAGTTGTTATTGATGAATACATTGAAAACTACCATTTAGATGCTGTATCGCTCCGTTGCTGGAACGAAATGGAAACCATTTTAAGGGTTTGCCCTTGCGTTCTTCTTAGCGAACTCAATGATAGAGGCATTCCTGCATCTTGTGAAATTGATGTATGCTCTGCAATCGCAATGCGTGCAGTTTCACTTGCTACCGAAAAACCTGCTGCTTGCCTTGATGTTAACAACAACTTTGGCGAAGAAGAAAATAAGGCAATACTTTTCCACTGTGGTCCTGTTGCTCAAACTCTTATGGCTGGCAAAGGTCAAGTTACCGAACACAAAATGTTCATTAAAAACGACCCTGGTTGTGGTTGGGGTGTAAACGAAGGTAGAATTGGCGCGTTCCCCACCACCTTTACTAACTGCTTTACCGAAGATGGTAAGATTAAGTTCTATGTAAGCACAGGTAAAATGACTGATGATAAAGTTGAAGATGCTTTCTTTGGTTGCTGTGGCGTGCTTGAAACTGATAACTTACAAAAGAAACTTATCAACCTTGCTAAAAAGGGTTATAAACACCACACCGCTATCAGTATCGGCAATGTTAAAGATGTGCTTTTAGAAGCATTTACCACCTATCTTGGATACGATATCATTGATATAGACTAATTTATAATTGATTAGGAGAATAGAATTATGTTAGTAGGATTAAAAGAAATACTTGCAGAAGGCAAAAAGAAAAATATAGCAGTTGGCGCGTTCAACACCCCCACCTTAGAGTGCTTGTTAGCAGTTTTAAGGGCTGCCGAAGACCTTGATGTGCCTGTTATTATTGCACACTTCCAAGGCCACGACGCTTACACCCCCATTGACAAAATGGGCAAGATTATGATTGAACTTGCTAAATTAGCAAAGGTTAATGTTTGCGTGCACTTAGACCACGGCGAAGATGTTGAATACTTAAAGAAAGCCATTGATTTAGGCTTTACTTCGGTTATGATTGATAAATCACACCTTCCCTATGAAGAAAATGTTGCTATTACTGCAGATTTCGTCAAATATGCTCACGCAAAAGGCGTTGATGTTGAAGCAGAACTTGGTATGCTCCCCAACCGTGAAACTGGTGGCGCAGTAGAAGGCAATCCTAACGACCTTTATACCGACCCTAACCTTGTTAACGATTATATTGATAGAACGGGTGTTGATGCTTTGGCAATCGCTTTCGGCACGGCACACGGCATATATAAGGTTAAACCTGTGCTTTGTATGGATATAGTTAGCCAAGTGGCTGCTAAAACTGATGTTCCACTTGTTATGCACGGCGGTAGTGGTATTTCTCACGAAGAATACCGTGAAGTTATTAAACGCGGTATCACTAAAATTAACTACTATACCTATATGTCTTATGCAGGCTATAAGGCTATTAAAGAATATACCGATAAAAAAGATGCCGATTTTGTTCACGAATTAACCAAAATTGCAGAAGACGCTATGTATGAAAAAGCATACGAAACTATGAAAGTTTTTGCAGGAAAATAATATGAAAGGTCAATTATCAAACCTTATGCAGATAGCGTGTATCAAACGATACACGCTATCTGGCGGTAAGGAAAACGGAATTAGAGTTGTAGAAATTGATAACGGTGTTTTAAGGATATTACTTAACGAAAGCAAAAACCTTGATGTTATGCAAGTGTTCCATAAAGGTGTAAACCTTTCTTTTGTTAGTAAAAACGGCTTTACAGCGCGTGAAATCCCCTTTCTAAACCGTTTTGAGGGTGGAATGATTTACACCTGTGGTTTAGACAGTTTGGGCGGTAGAGAGGGCTTTGAACTGCACGGCAGTTTACATAACTACCCTGCCACCGTTATTTCAACTATTTGCCAAGAAGATAAAATTGAAGTTATATCTAAAACAGAAGTTACTTCCCTTTTTGGTGGCAACCTTTTATTAGAGCGAAAAATTACAACTGCACCCTTATTAAACACTTTTAAAGTTGAAGATACTCTTACCAACCTTGGCACTAAAGATGATAAGTATTGCTTGCTATACCACATCAATTTAGGCTATCCTATGCTTGATGAGGGGGCTAAAATTGTTATGGATGAAGAAGAAGTTATAGCGCGCACTCCTTGGGCTAAAAAGCACCAAGAAAGCCGTAAAATCTTTGAAAAGCCCATAGACAATGAAGAAGAGCGTTGCTACTTTATAACACATAGTAAGCCAGAAGTTAAGGTTATTAATGATAAACTCAATAAAACCTTTACTTTAAGGTATTCTAAAGATACTTTGCCAAAGTTTGTTCAATGGAATAGCCCTGCAACGCAAGACTATGCGTTAGGCATTGAGCCTACCACCACTTACCTTGATGATTACTTTAAGTATTCACCCATTAAGGCAAGCGAAAAAATCAATTTTAGTTTAGAAATTGAAGTTGAATAATATATGATAAACAAAAAAGCCCAAGCAATTTGCTTGGGCTTTTAATTTTAATTTAAAATTGATAAGGCTACCAAACTTGGTAGCCTTATTTGTTGTTTTGATTAAGCAGCGTTCATTGTTAAGATTGCGTTTGCATTTGCGCCTGCGTCCATCATATAGTAGGTTATTTGAACTCTTCCGTCCCAACCACTTGGTGCGCTTGATGCAAGAGGAATTGTGTAACTACCACTTAGTTCTGTTCCAAAACTTGTTCCTGCGCTTAATGCAGGTGCTGTGCCAGTTCCCCAACAATAACCGTTTGCATTTGCTTGGTTATACTTATATGCGAAACAGTTGCTGTAATTACCATAGTAATAATACTTGGGTGAAGTATATCCACTTGAAGTGTGATAATCAATTCTTACACCGATACCCTTATTTGATTGAGCCGTGCCTAAATCCCAAATATCCCAGTTGAGTTTTAAGTTAGTAAACTCATTCATATCATCATAGGTAACCATAACTGCTGCTTTACCACTGTTGTTGTTCATCATAGTGAGTGATACAGATTGCGACACTTCGTAAATATCGCCCCAAGGCATATTTGCTCTATGGTCATCATAATAGTAGTCTTTTCTAACTACATGGTCATAGAGTGCGCTTTCTAAATCGGTATCACAAATGAGTTCGCCCTTTGCATCAGTTGCGCCATCACTAAACTCTACATGGAATGCAGCATTTTCAGGAATGGTGAAGTTGAACTTCATTTCGCCTTGCTTAACTTGGGTTTCTGGTAAATCCATAATTAAGTATGGCTTATCATCAAGAGTGCTACGCGAAACATTTTGAGTGTCAATTAAATATATCTTTGCGTTTTTAGCATTGAAAGGTATATTTTTGAACAATACGGTTGCGTTTCTGTTTTTACCGGTTGAAATATAACCATCTAAAGAGTTACGCAACGGATTGCTTGTGTTAAGGTTTTTGTTTAATATAACTGCTGCTGCACGGTGGTTATCTACACCAGTGTTTACATAGAAATCAGTTGTATTACTATTAGTTACTGCAACAGGTGCAAGTGGTAATCTACCGTTTGACCATAATACATTGTATACAGGGTTCTTAACGAACAAGAATGGGTCAATAATAGTGAACTCTTTAATATCAAGCATCCAGCACGCGTATGAAATACGGGTTACATCTGGTAAATCTTTAAGTTGACGAAGTGTATCGTATAACTTAGGAAGCCAACTTACTTGAACTTCGTTAGTTTGCTTGTTACCAAAAGTTTTTGCGCCTGCAAACTCTGAAATGTGCATTGTTGTAGTATGGAAATCGTAGTTAGAAGTGCCGTTCATAAAGTCTCTAACTTTTTGTGCGTAGTATTGTAAGTTACCTTTATCAATTGTATAACTACTGTCCATACCATAGTTAAGGTCGCCCATATTATCGCCGTAGAAGTGCCAACTTAATGCGTCAATATGGTTTTGATAACTGTTAGTTTGCGAAATCCAATTGCTCCAGTAAGTTGAATATGTTCTTAATGGCCAACAAAGTCCGCCCTCTGCAACATACGCATCTTTGTTACCTTGCTTAAAGTAATAAGTTGCTTTACAGTTAAGGTCAACGAATGCTTGCATATCTTGGCTTGACCAGTATGATGGGCCAAGGTCAGGTTCGTTCCATGTTTCGTAAATAACACGCCTATTAGAGTTTTTGAAATATTGAGTAGCCTTTACGCAGAAATCGGTGTAGTAGTTAGAAGTAGGAATACCCATTTGTCCACTACCTTGAACATAGCCTGGAATACCTACCATAACGAAGTATGGAATAACATTATTATCTCTTAAAGCGTTTGCAAAAGCATCAATTTTTGCCCAAGATTTAGCGTCAGTTACAGCACCGCTATTTAATGCACCAGTCATACTTGAATCAACGCCACCGAACATCATGTCAAAACGGAAGGCTTCTGCCTTAAATTGACTTAAATATTCTAAGGTTTTTAATGATTCTTGGTTAAGACCTTCTGAATAACCGAAGTTCCAAGTTGGTGAGAATATATCAATTTTCTTGGTGTTTTGAACTTGGCTACCTAATTTGTTGCCAAAGTCAATAGTAATGTTAGCGGCATCAGTATCTTTTGCTTCGGTAATTTTATAAACACCGTTGGTAAGATAAAGTTCACCCTTTTCATACTTTTCGCTTTCTGAACTTGATGAACCACCCGTTCCGCCACCTTCTGTTCCACCTTCACCGTCTTCAACGCCACCGGTTGATGCATCAGGGTCAGTAGTGCTACCTGAAACATTTCCACTTGCAGGGTCGCTTCCGCCAGAGCCTACATCTACTGAACCGTTTTCACCACCGCCAGTAGAAAGCGAGCCACCGCCTGCACAACCAATAGTGCCTAACGCCATGATAAATACTAATATCAATGAAAGTATTTTTTTCATTTCGTTTCTCCTGTTTTTTTGCTTTTTAGGGGAAATCCCTTTCGCACAGTTTAGTGCGATTTAAGTTACTTTACTTTTTTTAGTAATACTACCGTTGCAAAGGTGTTAGTTTTAGTTGGTTTAACTATAACCTTTTTGCCCTTTACTTTTACCTTGCCGTTGCCGTAAACCTTAGCGACTTCGTAATTAGCAGGTAATGTGCCTACGATAGTTTTTTCTGTTCCATTAACACGGAAAGCGTAGAATAATGCGCTATCCCCATCTTTAGAAACTCTTGTTAAAGAAAATGCGTTGTGGATATTTCTTAAAGATGTTACCTTTGATGTGTTTATATCAATGGTGTTGCCATCTTTAATGATGTGTTTGATATCCTTATAGAAATCGCAACCTTCTTTAATTAATTTAATAATGTTATCACCAAGTGCAGAGATTTTACCAGATAAACATAATCTACCAAGCATACCTTCTGCCATTGTGTAAATGGTGCGTTCTTCATCATAGTGGGTATACATTGTTGCCCAAACTTGCATATTTCTTGGTAAGAATACCCTATGCAAATCACAAGCAGAAACTGCGCCTTCTGGAACGAAGTGTAAATCACTAAACGATACCATTGAGCCAAACGAACTAAACATAGGTTCGTGGCGCATACCACCAGATGAACACATTTCCAACACTAAATCGGGGATTTCGGCTTTAATCTTTTCATAGAACGCTTTAACACCTTCTATATGTTGACGCAAGCCTTCGCCTATTGATTCAGCGCCATCTACACCGATGCCGACATTTTCGTTATAATCCACTTTCATATATTTAAGGCCACTTTTCTTAACTTGAGTTATAACCTTTTTAGTTAAGTATTCAATAACTTCTGGTTTTCTAAAATCAAGGAAACAAGTGTTGCCGTGTCTTATAATCTTGCCGTCTAAGGTGAGTAACCAATCTTTTTTGTTTTTGTAAAGTTTTGAATCAACATTTACATTTTCAAACTCAAACCATACGCCCGTAAGCATATTTTCTTTTGCGCAAACTTCGTTAAGTTCAGTTAAGCCTTTTGGGAAACGCTTTTTATTAACATCCCAGTCGCCTTGAACATTCCAAGTAATAGATTCTGGGTCGGTATACCAACCTGCATCAACTACAAAGTAATCTGCGCCGAGTTTTTTGCAAACATCAAGTTGTTCTTTAACAAGTTCAATAGTAGGATTGCCATCACTATACATATATTCGTTGTATAGAATAGGCATATCTTCTTCGCTTTGTGGGTAGTTCCTATATGATGCCGTGGTTTCGGTAACGATACGGCAAGCATCAAGTAAATCACCTTGAACTGCTGAAACGAAAGCCTTATGAGTTTTAAAGGTTTCGCCCTTTTTAAGTTCTTTACGCCAATGACCATAGTTATAGTCGGCTATACCACCTGACAAATGCATTGCAAGGTTTCTATGCCCACATTCCATTTGCCACGACATAGGCGATTCCATTGAAACAGCCCAAACAACTTTGTTGATTTTATCTTCTAATGCCACGAAAGGAATAAACTGCCTTGCAGTCATTGTTCCTACTTGGCCAAATCGCTCATATCTTGCGCCTAAGTGCGACCAACTACATTCCATATTGAAATGTGATATAGGCAACGAATCAAGCCTACCTTCGCCCGACCAGTTATTTCTTATGCGGTGCATAATCAAGTTATCTGGGTCGTTATCAAGCATATATGGCGATAAACAGTCTAAAGAAAAAGTATCTATAAACTCTAAAGTTTTAGGATTTTTTGAAGTGTTAGTTATTGTGTTATAAAGTTCTAAACCTTCACATCCCTTTTTTTGGAAAACATGGTGCGTTGCTTTTGTGCCACGCTTTTTGTCTTCAAGGTAAGAAATTACTTCTTTACCATTTTCGTTTTCAATAACATCTTGCTTAATAAGTTTAAGACCTATTGAAGTTTCAGTATTCCTTAAACTCAAGCCAGCAGTTAAGTCAGATGTTAATACATCTCCACTAAAAGCGGCTTGAATCATTGCGTCGGGAATAATGTGTGTAAAATTAGGATAGAAAGAACAGGTTAATTTTTCTTCTTTTACCTTTTCTTCAGTTCCTGCGGGAACTACCGTAAAAGTAGTTACCCCCGTTCTTTCATCCGTTGTATATATTGCACTAATTTTATTAAACTTATGAATAATCATAGCAATCGTTTTTATGTCGTTTAAGTTCTAATATTAAACATATGCGCCAGTATATTGAACATTTATATCAACACTGGTATATGTTGTGTCGTTACCGTTGTTAGCATATAACAAGAATACAATTTCTTCACCCTTAACAAGTTTTACATTAGTATCTTGCAATGTAATTTCGGTGTTGAACTTATTTGTATTTGATGAGTTAAGTGCATATTGTAAGTTTGTGTAAGTAGTTCTTCCATCAGTAGATGTAGTTTTTAAGGTTACACCGTTTGAGTTAAGACCTGCTGTTCTATCACATTTTAACTTTAACTTGATGGTGATAGTCATTTTGCCAGTTGCAGGTGCTTCAAATGTCATACCAATACCTTGACCAGTTTGACCATCTGGATACCAATCGCCCCAAATATAGGTGTAGTAGTAAAGTTGTTGATATAAACTACACCATCTACCAGAGTTATGATTATAAGCCATTTCAATTATTGCGCCTGGCTTACCACATACATAGTGCCAACCGTTATAGCCTTGAACATTTGCCCTATCAGCAGTGCTGTTGAAAGGTTTATTCAAATACTTTTGATAGTTATCGCCACTTGCAGCGGCTTCAAGTTCAGTTTCGGTTTGAACAGTATTTGTTTCGGTATAACCAGTTTTGCCGTTGCCAATGAACACTAAACCAGTTGCTGCCATAATCAAACATAAAATACAAACAAGCATTCTTCTCATTTGTGATTTGTTTGAAATTGCACCACTAATCATTCCCTTACCTGCAAGGCTTGGATACATTACGAATAATGCTGCGCCAAGGCAAGTAATAGCAACAATAGCAATAGGAAGTGATGCTTCAACGCCTGTTATAACGCCATCTGCACCAAGAACATTTAATGCGCTTTGACCTCTAATGATAACTTCAGTTTTATCGCTATCAATGGTTTCGTCTGCGGCAAGGTCGTCTGCCTCAAATGCAATAGAAACATCTCTGTAACCTGCAACTGCGCCTGCATCTGTTACATCTAAGAACTTAGATAAATCTTCGCCTTCAACATAATCTGTTCCAGTAGTTGCAGTATACTCAATAACAACATCACCTAAAATCTTATCGTTCTTTTGGTGACGAGATGGTCCTGAGTTAACAGAAATAATTATTCTATCACCTTTATTAACATTTAGATTTTTAGTAGGCATAGCCGTTTCAGTAGCAGTTTTGCACCAATATTGATACAACTCTGTTTTTGAATTACCAGACCTATGATGAACTAATACTTCAGTTCCATCACCGTTTTCTTCTTGGCCGTCTACAGCCTTATTTCTTAGAAAACTGGCTTCAAGAGATATAGTTCCTGTTCTATCGGCAACCCAAACTACCATTGCAGACCATAAAACACCTGGGTGAAGAACAAGAAAGGTTCTTCCACTAGTGTTTTGCCAAGTGGTTACTTGGGTATACATTTCAAAAGGTCCAATCCAAGAAAAACCTGAGCCCCAAACACTATATTCCATAAGAACATAATGCTCTGGAGTTCCCCAAGCATAATAAATGTTATTATCGCCTTGTTGGGATATTTTATTAGTGAAGTCGTATTGCGTTTTTGGCGCTGCCGACGCTTTGTTGGGCTTTGCGCCTAACGCCACGCCGAATATAGCCCCAAATAATAAGCATATGGCAAGAACTATTGATGGAATCAATCGTTTTTTGCTCATAATATCCTCCTTGGGCAAGGCTTTGAACCTTGCCCTTGTTGTTAATTTGTTTTGTATGTTACTTAATTAAGCCGTTGCTTAAATTACGCTTTAACGAATCTTACTGCCGTGGTAGGAGTTACAGTTTCGTTGTATTCTTCAACCATGTCGTTTCCGCCAAGGCTGTCAAACTTATTCATATAGGTGTTCCAAGAAGAATTAAATCCACTTGATGCCATATTGTTAAGAGCAGGCCATGTTAATCCTGCGCCTTTTACTGCTGCAGTTCCTGCTGGAGTTTTAATCATGGTTAAGAAGTCTTTTTGTGCTTCGCTCTTAAGTTCTTGCCAGTGTTCTACATATAAGTCTGGTGATAAGAATGGATATTCTTCGTATGTTGCATATTCATCTGCAGAATCCATAAGGTCGATAATCTTACCAGCGTTGGTTTGATATGGGCTGTAGTAACCGTCAGAAAGGTTGCAGATTGCGCTGAGTTGTGCAGCGTAGTCTACTTGTTGAAGTGTGTAGTTAAAGCCCTTAGTGTCTTTTTGTAATAAAGCGCCCTTTGCTACATACTTGGTGTAATCTGATTTGGTGTTATCTAAGGTGTAGTGAGTTCCTTCTACGCCGTAACGCATAATGTCGCCACCTTCATCACTTAAAAGGAAATCAAATAAGTCAAGAGCAGCAACTACTTCGTCGTCAGAAAGACCTGCGTTGATACACATAACAGTCCAGAAGTTGGGGTTACCCTTAATACCATAAGTGCCGTTTTCGCCCTTAGGAGGATTGAATACGCCAATCTTTTCACTTGCTTGTTCAATAGTCCAACCCTTAGAGTTGTTTGCAGATAAGAAAGAAGTTAAGATGGTGTTATACCATGCGTGACCTTCAATCATACCAACTTCGCCTTTGCAGAACTTGTCTTGCTTGTCAGCCATAGAGTTAGATGCGAAAGCAGGGTCCATATAGCCGTTCTTGAAGAGGTTGTTCATGAAAGCAACTGCTTTCTTGGTGTTGTCGTTTGCCCAGCTTGACTTAAAGTCGGGTTCGTCTTCTGTTCCAAAGTTAACCATACGGTCATAACCTGCGTCAAATGCTTCAAAAATCCAGCAGTCTGCAAAGAAGTCTTCGTAACGAGAATCGGTATAACCATAGGTATTATCATCACCATCTTCATCAGGGTCATATAAAGTAAATGCACGGCTGAGTCTGTAGAATTCAAGTAAATCCTTAGGACCAGTTTCAGTAAACTTACCTTGAGCAAGTTCTTGTGCATTTGGTGCATGACCTAATTCATCAGTAAGTATTTCGGTAAGTTTAGCAGTTTTGTTAAGGTTTGCAATCCAGTCTAAACGAACATACATTGTGTGTTCCAAAGTCCAATCAACAGGGATTGACCAGTGTCTACCTTCTGCATATGGAAGGTTACCACGCAAGTAGTCAAATTTCTTTAAGTGATTAGCAATGTTAGGCCAGTTGTCTTCATCTACGAAGTCTGAAATAGGAAGTAAAACACCTTCTTCAATAAATTGTTGATAGTCTTCAGGTCTTTCAGGTCCCATATGAACGAAGATATCAGGAAGGTTTCCAGTTCCGTAAAGGGTTGCAAGGTTGGTTTCCCAGTCAGAAATAGAAGTTGCTTCCATATCAAAACCACCGTTTGCTTCTTTTAAGATATTGTAGATAGGCATGTTTGCCTTATCAACACTACCAAGTGAGTTTACCATCCAGTGATATATGGTCAACTTTCCGTCGTCCATACCCTTACCACCGTCGTAAACGTTTCTATCCATAATATCAATTGCTTCAAAATCAGGGTCATCTACCCATTGATAGTTTTCAATGCTACCAGCATTACCAGCGTTTGAACCGCCGCCACCGCCGCCGCCACCGCAGCCAACGAGTGCAGAACAGCCAATTACAGCTGCACAACCAATACCGAGTATTTTTTTCCAAAGTTTACTCATATAAAGTTACCTCCAAATTATTTACAAAAATTAATTTTTTTTATTTTTTTTATTAACTCTTTACAGAGCCAAGCATAACGCCTTTAACGAAATACTTTTGAACGAATGGATATACGCAGAAGATAGGAATAATGGTTATAACTACCGTTGCGTAGTTTCTACTTAATTCAAAACTCAAGCCACCGTCTGCACCGTCTGCGTAGTTTTGGTTTTCAGATTTTTCCATAAACTCTCTCAAACGGAGTGGTAAGGTTTTAAGTTCGTCTTTCGTTAATAAGAGAAGTGGCCAATACCAGTCGTTCCAGCGTTCTACGAAATAGAAGAGCGCGATGGTTGCCATACCTGCAAGAGATAGTGGAATAACCATACCGAATAGGATTCTGGTTTCGCCTGACCCGTCAATCTTTGCAGATTCTATAACTTCTTCAGGAACATTTGAGAAGAAGTTCCTTAAAAGTATCATATTAAAGGTATTGATACCGAAAGGTATTACTACGCCAAGTAAGTTATCAACGAAACCTAAGTCTTCTAATACAATGTAGAAGGGGATTACGCCACCACCAAAGAACATGGTGATAAGTATGAGCGTTAAGAAAGGTTTTCTAAATGGTAAATCCTTTTTGGTCATTGCATACGCGCCAAGTGATGTCATAAGCATGTTATACAAAACACCGATTGCAGTTACCATTAAAGAGTTGATAAGCGACCTACCTATTCCCTTTTGGAACATAAATCTATATGCATCAATACAGAAATGTTCGGGAATTACTAAGAAACTATACTTAAAATAGTCTTCTTCAGTTGCAAATGATGTAAGCACAACATTTATAACTGGGAATAAACACAAGAAGGCAAACACGAATAAGATTACATAGTTTACATAGTCAAACCAGTCAGTTTTGGGCTTTACAACACCGTCAGTATGAAGTATTGCTCCATCAGGAGCTACGGTAATAGGAATTCTTTTTTGTTTCTTTGCCATATCACTTTCCCTCCTTAGTCACCCAAATCGTAAATACCTTGACCGTTAATCTTCTTAACGATAGTGTTAGCAGTCATAAGCAATGCAAAGTTGATAATTGACTTAAACAAGCCTGCTGCAGTACCGAACGGCCAGTTGGTTGCTTGTAAAATACCTTCACGGTAGATGTATGTATCAAGAATATCACTCACTTCCCAAGTATCTTCACGGTATGTGTTAAATACTGCGTCAAAACCTGCGTTCATAATATTACCGATAGCAAGCAAGAATTGAAGAATTATAACTGGCATTATACAAGGTATCGTAACATTCCACATCAATCTAAATCTTCCGCATCCGTCAATAGTGCCTGCTTCGTAAAGCGTGGGCGATACCGCAGATATTGCCGCCATATAGATGATGGTGTTCCAACCAGTTTCCTTGATTATAGACACGGCTATCAGCACGAAATAATACATATCGCTGTTTTCCATATAGTCTACCCGTGAACCTATACCAAACATCTCTCTTAAACTGCTTATAACGCCGTCGTAACCAAAGATATCTTTAACGATAGTTCCGATTATAACCCACGATAAGAAGTTAGGTAGATAAATAACGGTTTGGATACCTTTCTTGTAGCCCTCTGCTTTACATTCGTTCATTAATAGTCCAACAACGATAGGTGCTGGGAACATGAAACAAATTTTAAGCAAACTGATTACAAGGGTGTTCTTAATAGCCGTTAAGAATGCTTGTGTTTTAAACAAGTCGGTAAAGTTGTGCCATAATGGGTCTGCCCACTTACTGCCTAATATACCTTTACTTGGCGAAAGTTTTTCTTTCCATGCAAGCAAGATACCATACATAGGATAGTAAGAAAAAAGCAAATATGAGATAATTACAGGCAACATCATAAAGTAGATGAGTTTGTATTCCCATATCTTTTTTCCAAGGCGTTTCCACTTATGCTTACGAGCTTCTGCGACTACTTCTGGAATTGCAATTTCGTTAGTCTTTTTCAAAAGTTTTACCCCCTAATGCATTTAGTGTTTTTTTAAAAAGAGCAAAATACTCCATTTCTTATAATATTTTATATTATACAGTCAACATAGTCAACATTATTTAAATAATAATGTCATTTATTCATACATAAACAATAAAAAACACACTTAAACTTTTTGCACAAACTTTTGGCAAAAAATTGACAAAAAAAGTTAGCCCGTGTAAGAAAAAATCGCAAAATTAAAGTGATTTGTAATAAAAAAATCAACTTTTTAATCAAAAAGTATAGACAAGCAAAAAAATATGATGTATACTAATAAAAACGGCTTTTTTCCGTTAAAAAATCAAAAGAATAGGTGATAAAAAATGACATACGATAGGATGCATACGTTTCAAAATGTCTACTTTGTGCCGATTGACTATTCAAACTCTAAATTTGAGCCAAATTATTCATCTTCTATACTATATAACGAAACTGTTGACCTTATATATTGCAGAAGTGGTTTAATTGACCTTGAAATACTTGGTGAGAACGGCAAATCAAAGAAAAACAAAACTGTTATTGAACTTGGTCAAAAGCAATTTGCGATTATTGATGCAGGTGTTAAGTATAAATACCAAGTTAAATCTTTAGAGCCATCAGTAGTTTTATCTATTAGGTTGAAACTTGTTCCCGTTAAAGAGTATGAATACAACGCAGGCGCACTTATAAGCGTTGATATTAGGGGCTTTTTTGATAAACTTGAAGGGCTTAAACGCTTTACTTATAATAGTGATTGCTATGTTTCTGCGCTTGACTCTGGAAACCTTGAAAACACACTTGTAAAATATTTGCATGGTTTAGTTGGAAACGAACAAGATATGGCGCGCGAAATAAACGATTTAACTAACTTTTTACAAGCGCTTATTGAACTTGATAAGTGCTTGCTCCCCTCTACCGTTTCAACTGGTATTATTTACATTAAAAAGGCGCAAGACTATATTAAAAACAATTTCCATAAAAATGTTACCGTTGATGATGTGGCAAAGGCGGCAGGAATTAATAAGGCATACTTACAAAGGCTTTTCAAAGCGCATGTTGGTATGAGTGTTATTCAATCGCTCAATAACTTCCGTATTGAAAAGTGCAAACAGTTATTAATTGACACAAACCTTACCATTAACGAAATATGCGCAAGGGCAGGTTTTAATAACCGCCAGCACCTAATATACGAATTCAAAACTCAAACGGGCACTACCCCATCTGCTTTCCGTGATGAGTTCTTAAACAGAAGTTTTATAGGTGGACTTAAATAGAATAAAACGCAACCGAAATGGATGCGTTTTTTAGTTATATTTTTTCTAAAAGAAAAAGTGATATTGTGCTACGCACAGTTATATTCCGTTTTGCAAGCAAAACGGAGTTATATTTTTATTCGCTTTCCTCATAAAAGTTTTGGTATAAATTATAATTTAAACCACAACTTTGGCGCAAGCCAAAATATCACTCACCATAAGGTGAATATCACGCAAAACTTGTTTTGCATATCACTTGCCGAAAGGCAAATATAACTTTTTATAGTTAGATAAAAAACAAAACTAAAAAGCCGTGGCAAAATGCCACGGCTTTTTGATATAAAACTATTTATTAACTTTTAAAATATTAAAGTGCAGGTAAAAATGGCAACTCAATATCAGGATTACCAGTATCGCTTGGTTGTTCTTGAGTAGTGCCGTTTTCACCACCACCGTTTCCGTTACCCTTAGGCTTATCACACGCGAAAAGCGATAAGGAAAGCATTAATGCTAAAATCAAAATAAGTAGTTTTTTCATAATTAAATCCTTAAAAAATGGGTTTTAAGCGCGTTTATACAATATTGATATTATTTACTATCAATAAAAAATTATACAAACGGCCTTAAAACACAGTTTCCGCCCGAAATTCGGGCGGAAACCTTAATTTAGTTTAAACTTATAAATTGCTCCAACCGTTAAGAGTTTGTTCGCCTGCAGAAGTTAAATCGTCACCTTCGCCAACGAAACCACTTGCGCCCATAACATCTTCGTCAGTAAATGTTAAGATTTCAATTTCACAAGTTTCATACATTTTCTTGTTCATAACTTTGCCTCCTATTAAGCATTATATGCTTTTACTGCTTCACTATAAGAGTAAAGCGCTTTGAGCAATTTAGCGTTGTTATCGTTTGCACCTGCAAGCATTGCCATATTTGCGTATACATTGTAGTTAAGCACTTGACCTACTGCCACACCATCAATTTTAACGGTAAAGTTAAACTCCGTGGCAAGGGCATTTGGATTAACACCTTCGTAAATTGCTACATAGTAAGTGTAAGCACCGTCGTCCCAAGATTGAACAAAGTCAGTAATATCAACATTTACACTACCGTTTGTAACATTAAGAGCAACTGCTCCACTTGTGCCGTTAGCAACCTTAAAGATTATACCAAAGCCAAGTTTATTTGAGTAGTAAATTCTTGCGCTATCAAACTTAACACTATTTACTGCCGTTCCAGTAAGCGAACGAACTGCGCTTGCAGATACTGCATTAGCATCATATGCGATAGCGTAATTAGTTTGGTCTGCACTTGACAAGCCTGCATTTGCAAGGTTTGTTGTATCGTGACCTAAATATGTTTGTGCTGCTGCGCCGTAGTTGAGCAAGTTAACAACAATCTTTTGAGTTTTTACTGAACTATCGCTTGCCTTTAATTCGGTAAGGTAATTCATTGGAACATAAGATTCTTTAGCCCAGTAGAGCCTTAAATTAACACTGTTACCCAAAGCATCTTTTGCAACGACCTTGCTTACGGTTAATGTATCGTTAAGGTCTTGAGGAGCAATACCAGTAAATCTTGCAGTGTAACTACCATCACTATTTTGAGTTGCAGTAGTTTCAACATTTCTACCATTGAACGAATAGTGAACTACAGGGTTAGTATAGCCAGTTTTAAGAATGAACTTATAAGAGAAAGATAAGTCTTCACCCAAAGTCATATTAACACCAGAACTACCACTACCTATTGCAATTTCGTTAAATGGAGCAGCAGGAACACCGTTTTCGGTGTAAAGACTAATTTGGTCTTCGCTGTTGTTTTTGGTGTATGTAGTGTTGCCACCATCATACATTGGGCCACCACTTGTTGCGTTAGTAGAGCCATAGCACATTACATTGTAACAAGCATATCTTACTTTGGTGTAAGAAGAGCCGTTAGGAATAATAACCCTTGTTCCATCAATAGTAGCGCCAGAAACTTTAACCCAAGCAGAGCCGTTATATGCTTCAAGGTTAGTTACAGTAGAATAATTTTTAAGAACTAACTTATAACCTGCATCACTTTCGCTTGCGCCGTAGTCAATAATTACATTGCTACCAGATTTATAAATTGCTGATGGATATGCAGCAACACCTGGAGAAGTTAAATCGCCATAAACATATCTCATTGCAATGTTAGCAGCGTTTTTAGAAATGCCATATTTATCCATTGGGTGAATAGTGTTAGCATAATCAGTTGGGTCGCCACCTAAAGCATATGAATATGGAAGACCTGCACCTACACCAGTAGAAACATAAAGGTTAGATACTTTATTTTGTAAATCCCATTGAGTTTGCCACATTCTCTTAATATTAGAAGATGCTTTATCTTGTGCTAATTGTTGAACGATTATAGGTAAGTTTTCACCAAATTCGCTACGAACTTGTTTAGCAAAAGCAACCATCTTTTTGCTATAACTTGTGGTCCATACCTTTACGCTACCTTGTGCTGCCGTTGCAGTATCATCATCATTCCAACCTCTATCAGCACAACCTTGATACCAAACCAAACCAGATACGGTAGAGTTTCTAATAGGATACATCATACCATTATATAAGTGTGATTGTGGTTTAGAAGTTTGGCTATGATAGATTTCACCAGATAAGCCTTCGTTAGTAATGGTAGAAGATGACAACCATTCTTCAATAGAAGAGCCACCTACTGCCGAAACAATAACACCAACAGGTTCGCCAGATGCTTGTTGCAATCTAAATGCAAAGCCTAAAGCGTATGCAGAGTAGCCCATCCATTGTTGTAAGGTTTCACTTTCTGCCCATTGAGTTGAAGTGTATTGATATGGCGTTCCAGTTTTATCAACGCCGTTAGGTTTAGAGTTATAACCTACTTGATATAAACGAACTTTGCTATAAACATCAGTTGAGTAGTTATCAATATATTCGCCAAGACCTGCTGCCTTAACTTCATCATTAGTCATATGCCAAGGGTCTGCGCCAGTTTTTCTATCGGTAATAAGAGCAGCCAAGGTGTATGCCATATTAGATTGACCAGAGCAAAGCCATACTTGACCAGTTCTAACATCAGTTAATGTTTTAACAATAGTTCCATCTGTATACTTAATTTCAACAGTTTTGCTATCAAAAGAAGATGCCATTGGGTCAAGGGTTACAGTCCAATCGCCACTGCTTGCAACAACACCAGTTTTGGTTTGAATTGTATTTGAAGATGAATCTTTAACAGTTACTTCAACAGTTTTGTCTGCAATACCAAATCCGTTAATCTTGGTGTTTGCATTTGCTTGCAATACCATTTTATTTAAGTAGGTTTGTGCGAGTGCGGGAGCTGCGTCGGTAACCTTTGCCTTAATAGCGATAACTGCGCTTGTATCGGTGCCTACTAAAGCATTACATTTATAACCGAATACTATTCTATCGCCTGTTGCAACATGAATAGAAACGGTTGGGATTAAAAGTGCAAACTCTTTAGTAAAGGTTTGTTCAAATAGAACACTTACAGCACCTGCCTTGGTAACTTGATACATAGTTAATGTATATGAATCACCATTTGTCCAACCAAATTGATTTTGGTCAAATTGAACTGAAGTGCTTATCTTAGCAGTGTTGTTTTGATAAGAAGTTAAAACGCGAGTGTTACTATCTGCTTTCTTTACAAGACCAGTAAATGATACTGCGCCATCTGCTTCTGCAGTCCACTCATAAAAAGTTTGAGTATTTGAAGTAGAATACAAACCCGTTTTAACTTGATATGCCCAAAAGATATTATGAGAAGTAGAACTTGTATATCTATATGTATCAGTTCCACTTGCACCATAAGTCATTTCAGTAAAGGTGTAAGTTCCACCATTTGTAGCATCACCGTAGCCATAACGCCAGTAACCACTGGTTTCGCCTTCGTTACGAACCTTTTGTCCAGTCATATGCGAATAGTATGTAGAACCAGCAACTGCGGTATCTGCATAAGCAGTAGAAGGTGCAGTATATTCAGTAAACTCTGAAGATAAAAGTGTTAAGCAGGTGTTATCCCAATCGCCTTTACCAGTTCCAGGATTATTACACTTAATTGTAACATATAAAATATCGCCTGTTTCTACTGCAATAGAATTACCGTTTGGGTTAACATCATAACGGAAAGCAGAAGTAAAGGTTTGTTCATCAACACAAGCAACTTTACCAGCAGAAGTTACACGCCAAATACCTATAGTAAAACTTGCGCCATCGTTCCAAGTCCAAGATGATGCCTGAGCACCCCAGTCAAAGTTAAGCCATACCGCATCCGTTCCTTCATTATTTAAACCAAATTGATGAACGCCATTATACACATGCTTACTTATTATGCCAGAAAGTTTAACAAAACCATCTGCCTCTGCAAGATACTTAAACATAGTTTGTGTGCTTGCACTTGCATATGAACGGGTTGCCGCATTAAAACCCCAAAAATAATTATGCGCGTGTTGGGCACCACTTCCACCAGATGCAGGGTCATAAAAACCGATATTGCCACTATTGAAAGTTGCAGTTTGCGTCCAACTTGATGATGTTGTATTTATGTCGCCATAACCAAACCACCAAGTTCCACCATTTTCAGGTTGACCAGAAACGCGTTGACCTTGACCATTTTTCCAATGGTTTATGTTATAGTCATAAACACCGTTAGAACCATATCTTATCGTTTTTACATACGCATCAGCAGTGTTGGTTTTGCCAGTTAAGCCAAAACAAACTGCGCCAAAAAGCGATACAACTAAAAGAACGATAAGAACTATTAAACTTGTTCTTTTTGCCTTGAAGCTCATAATAAACTCCTTTTACAATTTTTTTGGTTAAGTATTCACCTAAAAAATATCAAGCACTAAAAATAAGCATAGTGATACTATTCCCTATTATTCACTAAACATTATAATATAAGGGGAAAAACTTGTCAATAAATATTTAAAAAATATTTTCATTTTTTGTTTAATTTTTACTTATAAAAATTGCCTTTATTTATAAATAATTTTTTAGGGTTGTTTTTATGCTTTTTATGGTGCGAAAATTATGGCGATATTTGGCAAAAATGCGTGGCATTTTTTAAGTTATATTTTTTATCAAAAGATAAAAAGTTATATTCTGTTTTGAACGCAAAACAAGTTTTGCATATCACCTTTTATTTGCCGAAAGGCAAACAAAAAAACACGGCGATTTCGCCGTGTTTTTCGTTAGATTTTAATTAGTTCTTTTTAGCCTTTTTAATAACTAAAAGTGCGCCTGCCATAAAGCACATTGCTAAACCTAATTCCATAGTAAGAATACCAGATTCGCAACCTGCCATTTCAACTTCTTCTGCGCCACCACCTGCAACTTGGTTGAAGTGGATTTTAAGGTCAGTGTTGCCTTCAATAACTTTGGTAAGTTTTACAGCAGTTACAAATTCGCCCGTTTTAGTAATTTCAACGCCATCACTATCTTCAGTTAAGTCAATAACTTCTTTACCCCAAGTAATTGCCCTTATTTCGTTTCCTTCTGGAGCAACAAGTTCAATAGTCATTTCTTCGCCAAGTTCACATTTAACTTGTGGGAAGTTATCTCTATCGTTTTTGTATTGACTGTTTGAAATCTTACCGATTTCGCCGTTTTCATCAGCATCTTCAATAGTGGTTTTAGCGATTTTGAAGTTAAGGTTATACTTAATCTTTTCAAAGGTGAGTTCAACAACAGTATCTTCTTGAATATAGAATTCATATGCAAAACTTCTGCTATCTTCAAGTGTGATTTCTTCGCCATTTACATAGCAACCTGTAATTTTGCTACCTTGAACGGCATCAACTGCGATACTGAACTTAGACATATATCCGTATTCGCCACTTAATTCGTTATTAACAACTCCGTTTTCTTTAACGGTTACTTGGTGTTTAATACGGTTATAGGTTACTCTAAGAGTGGTATCTTGCTTTACTTGTTTGGTAAAGGTCATTGTAGAAGTGTTGGTTACAGGAACCATTGTTCCGTTCCAAGTAATGCTTGCAATAGTGTAACCTGTGTTTGCTTGAACACTAATGTTAAGGCTGGTGTTTACACCGTAGTTAACATTGTTCTTTACACCGGTAATGATACCACCGTTAGCGTCGTTTTCAATGGTCATTGAATAGGTTGCAGAACGGTCAAACCAGTTAGCACCTTCATCATCTTTCCAAATTTGTAGTATTTCAGCATCATCAATTACACCTGAATAAATGCGCAAATCTGCAATGTTTGGAGAGAATGCGTTGCCTTCAAAATCATAGCCACTTGCAAAGTTTTCTTGATATGCACCAAGGGTTGTTGATGCGCCGATCGCAAAGCCGTATTCTAAACTACCACCAAACGATATTTTATTTTTTAAGGTTTTTTGGGTAATAACAGTCATTGTGCCATACATACCTGCGTCGGTAAATCTATCAACGCGAATAGTTAAGGTAATTGCACCGTTATTGTTTTCGTTATAGATAATGGTATAGCGATACCAAGATGCCGTTTCATCAAGCATTTTAAGGGTTTCGGTTTCACCCATATCGTTTTCAATTTTTGCATTGTCTATCCTATATTCTTGGCCACTTGCAATAACTACTAAGTCGTTACCTTGCCAAGAAACACCAAAACATTCATCTCCATCTGCGTTAAGGCCTGTGCCGAATAACATATGATGACCAGTTTCGTCGTTAGAAAGAATAGCGCGTGCTTTGAAACTTACAGAGAAACTTCCCTTTACAGCATCACTAAAATCAGAGCCGTCTTGCGCGATTGCAGGAGCATACATGAAAGATGTTCCCGAAAGTTTTGCGCCACCAAGAGTTGAATCTACTGCGATACCACTGTTGGTTAAGTTGTAGTTGCCAAGGCTATCGGTTGCTACCGTGCCGTTGTTTGCGAACTTGTAGTGAGCAATTTTAGTAAAGCCACTTGTAGTTATAATGTCGTCTAAAGTTTCAGGACGGGTGTCTTCTGGTTCATCAGGAACAACTACATCAGGGTTTTCTACATATTCTACTGCTTTGCTACTTAAAAGAACTAATGTTCCAGTAGCGTTTACATCTGCAGCGGCGTTACATTTAATGGTGAACACCATCTTATCGCCTGCGTTTAATACATGTTCGGTTTGTGGAACAAGCCAAGCATATTCGCTTGTAAAGGTGTTTTCGTGAATTTTGGTTACAGTTCCTGTTGATGCTACCTTATACATACCAACGGTGTATGAGTGACCGTTTGCCCAGTTATAAGCAGCATCGGTATGGTTAACACCTGCAATCCATACAGGGTTATAGTTGTTTTGAGTTCCTGCAAGTTGCTCTTTGTTGCTTGTTGCTTTTGAAATTAAGCCAGAGAAAACAAAGGTCGCTTTTTGTTCAGCAGTTAAAACATACATTGTTTGCGTGCTTGCAGTTGAGTAAAGCGCGTTGTATGCGCAAGATTGATAATATAAGTTGTGGTTAGAGCCACTTGTATATACACGGTTTCCATCAGCATCTGCCGTGCCTACGCTTGCAGCAGTAAAACTCAATGCCTTGCTGGTAGAAACATCACCACTACCAAATTGCCAAGTTCCGTTGGTTTCGCCAGAAATGTGTTGGCTTTGACCTGCTTTCCAGTGGCTTATATACTTATCGTTAAGGCCATCAGTTCCTGCTTGGTTGAAGAACACATAGTCGCCACCAGTGGTGGTTGTAGAACCACCCGTTTCTCCGCTACTTGGGTCAAGAGTGAATTGACTGGTGAAAAGCGCAATAGCAGTAGTTTTATATTCATCTGAAGTTGCCGTGCACTTATAGGTGAAGTATATTTCATCACCTGCTTTTACGGTGATAGGGTCTTTTGGAACAAGGTAAACGAATTCGCTACTATACGATTTTTCGTTAATTGCAGTAACTGCGCCAGTTTGACCATCTACCTTATACATACCGATAGAGTATGCTTGACCACTTACCCAGTTATAATCGCCGTTACCCCAGTTAGGGCCTGCAATCCATAATTTATCGTAGCCGTTTTGAGTCCCACCAAGGTCTTGCTTATCGGTGGTTGCTTTTGAAATCAAGCCAGAGAATACTACAGAGCCCGCAGCATTTGCATAGTATCTAAACATACTTTGGGTTTTTGAACTGCTATAAAGGCGGGTGTTTACACTTTCGCCCCAGTAGAATGAGTGAGCAGTGCCTGTGGTATAGCCGTAGTTCCCAGCCGAATTATCAAAAGTTGCTTGGGTGTAACTATAACTACCACCCGCAGCAATATCGCCAACACCAAACGACCAAAGACCATAAGTTTCACCACTTACAGTTTGGTTTTGACCTATACGCCAGTGGGCTTGATACTTCGTGTCCATTGAATCGCTTACCATAACGAAGTCATATGAAGCGGCTTTTGCCTTGTTTACAAGTGAAAGCGCGCCGATACTTGCCGATAATACCATTAGAAACGATAAAATAATAATCAAAACATTTCTCGTTTTGTTATTAAGCGAAAATTTCGTGTTCATCAGGTTTCTCCTTTTTACTAATTATTTGCCATAGGGCTTTGCCTTTTAAGTTTTACTTAAACCATTTGGGCTTACGAAAAAATGCAGACTTTTCCCTACTTTATATTTTGCATCATAATAATTTTATATCAAAAAAAATTAAAAGCAAGTATAATATTAAAGTTTACACCTTTTTATTATACTTTGAGTAATAAATAATGACTTTTTTAGTTAAACTTTATATATAGAATATATAATGGGTAATTTCGCAAAGCAAAAGAGTAATATTTTGGCTTGCGCCAAAGTTGTGGTTTTAATTATAATTTACACCAAAACTTTTATGAGCAACGCGAATAAAATATAACTAAAAAAACCGTGGCGATTGCCACGGTTTTTGAAAGCCATTTTTTATAGTTTATTCCTAATGATTTTGCCACTTGTTGTTTTGGGAAGTTCATCACGGAAAACTACTATTCTTGGGTATTTATAGGGTGCAGTTTTTTCTTTTACATAGTTTTGAATTTCTTTCTTTAATTCTTCGGTTTTTTCAGTTCCTTCAACTAAAACTATGCTTGCTTTTACTACTTGACCCCTCACTTCGTCGGGCTCTGCCGAAACACCGCATTCTAATACATATGGTAGTTCCATAATAACGCTTTCAATTTCAAACGGCCCTATACGATAGCCACTTGATTTTATAACATCATCTACTCTACCAACATACCAGTAATAGCCATCTTCGTCACGCCAAGCAGTATCGCCTGTGTGGTAATACCCGTCGTGCCAAACTTCCATAGTTTTATCAAAATCCATATAGTAGCCACCAAAAAGACCACACGGCGCGCCCTTTTCAACATTTACTACTATTTCGCCTACTTCACCTACGGCAACTGACTTGCCGTCGCTATCAATTAGATCTATATCATAGATAGGCGCAGGCTTACCCATTGAGCCAAGTTTGTTCTTTTGGCCTGTTAGGTTACCTATCATCATTGTGCTTTCAGATTGGCCAAAGCCTTCCATAATCTTTAAGCCTGTAAGTTTTTCAAATTGATAATATACTTCTGGGTTTAGGGCTTCGCCTGCCGTTGTCATATGCTTAACAGAAGAAAAATCGTATTGCGAAATATCTTGCTTTATAAGCATACGGAGCATTGTTGGTGGAGCGCAGAAAGTGGTAATTTTATGTTTTGCGAACATAGGCAATATTTCTTTTGCGTCAAACCTATCAAAGTCAAATACAAAAGTTGCCGCTTCGCATAGCCATTGCCCGTATAATTTACCCCACATTGATTTTGCCCAGCCTGTATCACTTATGGTAAAGTGCAAGCCTTCGGTGTCAACATTGTGCCAGTATTTAGCAGTATGGAAATGGCCAAGTGGGTATTTATGGTTGTGTAGTGCCATTTTTGGATAGCCACTTGTTCCTGATGTGAAGAACATTAAAAGTGGGTCGTCGCCACAAGGTGCGTCTTCCGTTCTTGGGTATACCGAACGGAACATTGCGCATTCTTCATCAAAATTACGCCAACCATCACGGCTACCGTTTACTATTAATTTATGTTTAAGGTTGGGGCAAGTTTTAGACGCAAGGTCAATTTGCTCTGCCGTGTCGCCATCTGCCGTGCAAATTACTGCCGATACTTCTGCCGACTTAAACCTATACTCAAAATCGTGTTCTTGGAGTTGGTTGGTTGCAGGTATTGCTATCGCGCCAAGTTTGTTTAAGCCTATCATAGCATACCAGAATTGATAATGGCGCTTTAATACAAGCATTACCTTATCGCCCTTCTTTATGCCTAACGACTTAAAATAGTTTGCGCATCTTGAAGATTCGCGCTTAACATCCATAAAGGTTATACGGCGTTCCGTTAAGTCTTTAGAAATGTGTAGCATTGCAAGTTTATCGGGCTCTCTATCGGCAAGTGCGTCAACAAGGTCAAAAGCAAAGTTAAAGTTTTCGGTGTTTTTGAACTCAATCTTGGTGGGAGTGCCCTTTTCGTTTTCTTCTACATCTATATATTTATGCCAAATCCTTTCCTTATCGTCTTTAACAGGCGCGCTTTCGGTTTTTTCAACAGGCTTTAAGTTCTCATCAAACTCTGGAATAGGTTCGCCCGTGGGGTTTAATACGATTGCATAGAAAATACAGTCTTTACCATTTACGGCTATCATACCGTGTGGAGTTGAACTGTCATAGTAAATGCTATCGCCTGGGCCTAACACTTCTTCGTGGTCGCCCACCTTAACTTTTAAATAGCCATCAATAACGATATCGCATTCTTGACCTGCGTGAGTAGTGCATTCAATCTCTTCATTTTGCGCTTCGGCAGAATAGGTAGAGCGAACATAAAGTGGCTCTGCAATACGGTTTTTAAAAGCATAGGCAAGGTTATAGTATGTCATACCGTGCGCTTGCGCGATTTTTTGACCTTTACCAAACCTTGTTAAAGTGTATGATTTAAGCGTGGGGCTATAACCTTCAATAATATCGGTTACATTGACCGAAAGGGCATTTGCACATCTATAAATAAAGGCAAAGTTTAAATCCATTTCGCCCTTTTCGCACGCTTCGTATTCACTTACCGAAACATCTGTTTTTGATGCCATTTGCGCCGTGGTCAAGCCTTCAATTTCACGAAGTTCTTTAATTCTCGCGCCCATCTCCTTGATTTTTAAATCAAGTTCGCTGTTTCCTTTCATTACCTTTTCTCCTTTAACGAAAAATCCCGCCTCAAAGCACTTGCTTTGAGACGGGAGCATTGTTTATTATCACACCCGCGGTACCACTCAAATTGCGTTCCCACGCCACTTTTTGGAATCTATCAATTCCTATGCACTTTCGTAGCACACACGGGAAAGTTCTACTCTCTTGCGATTTCTTCTTCCAACTCGGAAGTTACAGGTTTTGCCTACCGTTTTACGAACTTTCACCAAACGCCGTATCTCTTTGAAACTACTTAGCAAACCACTCTTCGTCATAGTTTTTTTATTAAGTTATCGCTATAATACCATAACATTTACCGCTTTGTCAATCATTTGACCCACTTTTCTTTTTTACCCTTTTTTGATTATATGTTCACATTTTCATTTGTTCATATTTATATATGCTAATATGTTCATTTTATAAATTAAAAAAATCCACCGTTAAATTACTTGAAAAATATTTTTGGTAGTGCTAAAATAATTTTAGTTTTATAGGGGTATCGCCAAGCGGTAAGGCAACGGCCTCTGACTCCGTTATTCGTAGGTTCAAATCCTGCTACCCCTGCCAAAAAAGAACGATTAAAAATCGTTCTTTTTTTATCCATTGCGAAAGCAATGGTATATCATCACACGAAGTGTGTATATCATCAACAAACAGTTGCATTCTTTCGCAATGATGATATACAAGGCTTATGCCTTGGTGATATGCAAAACTGCGTTTTAATGATATGCACGGCTTTGCAGTGATTTATTTCGTGTCATTTTATCCACCAGCGAAAGCAATGGTATATCATCACACGAAGTGTGTATATCATTGCCGTTAGGCGTATATAACAAGCCACTTGCATTATTCATAAAACCGTGTTATAATTTTTTTATTATATAAAAGGTGGATTTATTTTTATGGTGTTTTTTGAAAAAACTAAAAATGCGCTTAAAGTAGTTGATATTGATAGTGAAACAAAAGAAAGGGTTTTAGAGAGTGCTAAAAACTATCAAATAGTTAAGTGCAAAACTATCACTTGGGAAAAACTTGACGAAGACAGAAGTGGCGAAGATACCGATTACACTTATTACGATTTGAGCGAAGATAATAAAAATAATATTGACTTTTCAATCATTATTAAAGACGGCGAATTTTTTGGCGTTAATATTCATTACATTTCTACCACAAGTTGGAACGCAGGACTTAACAAGGAAACCACCAGTTATGGTTGCGAACTTTATATAGATGGAACTACCAAGGGTAGCACGGTTAGTAAAAGCACTTACGATAGCCCAAATAATTACGACGAAGTTAAAACCGAATACTATCTTAGAAAAAAAGACTAAAATAAAAATTGACAAGTAAGCCTTGTCAATTTTTTTATTTGAAATTATTTTACAACTTTCTTTCTATTCCGCCGCCGTTATGGTAAACCCTTGGAGCATTATTTAGCGCACCGTTTCTATCAATTGAGTTATAAAAACCAAATCCCCTACTGCCGTTATATATTACAACGCTTTTATCGGCAATGTTGCCATAATAATCAATTTTGCCTATTATAACCCTATCGCTATATATTTCTATGAAAGTGCCTTGAGGTTCGCCATTTTTATAGTTATAGATATAATCCACATCATTTTCGGTGGTAAATATTAAGCCGTGGCGCTTGCCATTTCTAAAGCCACCGCCATACACTTTACCGTTCGCTTCTTTATAAATGCCAACACCGTTAAAACCCTCACTATCTTGAGAGCCTATATACACATTATTATAGCAGTTATATAAGCCATAGCCGTTTAGCGAACTGCCTGAGTATTGAGCAACGCGGTGAACATTATAACTATCGTTAAAATCGGTTTTAATGGTTTTACCTGTTACTGCTTTTGGTATATTCCAAAAGTCAAGTGTAAAATAACTACCAGACACAGGCGAACTAATTAATCTTCTTGAAGATAACACTTTAAACTTATCGCAAGCAAGTTCATTAACATCATCATCTATTTTATATCCATTTCCTGTTAGGTAGCCATCAACCACTTGGTAAACGGAAATATGGGTTGAGTTAATGCTTATTGCAAAGCGCTGATAGTAGCCATAACTATCTGTATATTTATAGAATATTCCACCACGGTTATTAGTATCAAGTTTGCCACCAATTCTATCAGAACTATTTTCAAAAAAGATTGTGGAATTGCCTCCATCTTTAATTTCGGCTATCATACTTCTTTCGGTAGATGGATTTCGGGTTTCTTCTAACCTAACAATCTCTCCGTCGCTATCTTTAATTGCGTTTATACGCGCGCCACCAAATAGCCCTTTTTTGCCGTAATCGTCGCTAATAACTAAATCTACATCACTATCAAAATAGGTAATGGCGTTTTGCTTTTCTTTTGAATCGTTTTTAGGCGCAGGCTTTGGTTTTGATGCGCTTTTCTTGGGTGCGCTATAAGTGGGCGTAGGCTCACTATACCACGAAGTAGTGGGTTCATCAAATCCCCAAGGTTCGCCATCAGGTATTACATCAATTCTGCACCAATCGTGGTTCCAGTATTTGTAAAATTGAGTTGCTTTTATAGGGTCAGCCTGAACCAAAGCATAATAGAACCTATTGCCAACTAAACTGCGCTTTGTTTCCCATTTATCTAAAATGTCATCCCACTTTTCATATTCGCTATATTTTGCGCCTATTGAAGAAACTAATATTACTGGCACATCACCTTCTTCAGGGACTATTAATTCTATCGTTTCGCTAACAGTTTCATCAACGGGGTTAGTTTTACTATTTAAGTCTTCATAAACTACGAAGTTTACGGTGAAGTTATATACGCCTGCGCGCAAACTAAACTTTGGAAACAAAAAATCATATTCATCTCTACCTTTAAGGGTTGAAAAGGTAAAAAATTGAAACTTGCCGTTTTTATCGTAATACGATACATTTATAGAAGTATACCACGCGCCTGTGCCGTATACTTTAGGCAACACTCCCTTCAATGATGTGTTAAAAAGCACCATATCGCTCCACTCTTGACTACGAACATAAAACATCTTTTTAAGTGGCGTAAAATATACATTTGGCTTTTTATCTTTTCGCATACAGCCTAAAACGGCTTCTACATTATCTACATATCTTTCAACTGACATATTATTCCTTCCCCTTTATCCTTTATTTATGTTTTGTAGTAACTCCGCCGCCCTTGTGATATACCATTGGAACATTGTTTAATGCGCCGTATCTATCTATGGAATTATAAAAACCAAATCCCTTTTTACCACTATATATCACTATACTTCTATCGGCAACTTTTCCAGGGTAATCGTATTTAGTAAATATTACCCTATCATCTCTTAGTTCTAAAAACATTCCTTCGGCATTACCGTTATTATAACTGCAAATATACTCAACATCATTATTAATCATAAATGTTAAGCCTTGCATTTTCTTATTATTAAAGCCACCCATACACGCAACCCCTTTACTGTTTCGGCAAATGCCCACTCCGTGTGGGCCGTTTTTATTTAATGAGCCTGCATATGAAATATTAGTGCTATATAATCCATAACCGTTTACTGCGCCATTAGAAAACTGCGCGTAACTATAATTATTAGGGTCTTGGGTTAGGTAAAGGCTTTTACCCGTTAATGCGCTTGGTATATCAATTTTGCAAGATGGGAACTTTGCGTATAATGGGGTTGATATTAGCCTATCTTCACTCATAATTTTTGCACCGTTTGTGCGCGATTCACACACATCATTTGCAGTTACAGAATAGGCTTTACCTGTTAAATAGCCATCTTTAATTTCGTATACATTTATGTTGTTTGGGTTAATGCTTATAGTGTAGCGCTGTTTTAAGCCGTTGCTATCAGTATAGGTATAATATATTCCACCGTTATTGTTTGTTCTTATCGCGCCACCCACTATGCCATACTTATTCTCTTGGTAAAAGAATATATCGCCATCGGTATATATTTCGGCTTTCATCTTTTTATCTATGCCAAGGGTTTGCGATTCGCGTAAGGTTATGTATTCGTAATTACCATTAGGCTCTGCAAAAACTTGCGCGCCACGAAACACACCTTTATCGCCATAGGTATCGCTTATTAAAAGTTTACTTGTAGTAGAATTGCCTTTAACGGCGTTAACCTTTTCGTCATAATCGCTTTTTACAGGTTTTGCCGAACTGCCACTCTTTTTAGTGGTTGTTTTGGCGGCGGGTTTAGTGGCCACCTTTTCAAAGCCCCACGGCTCGCCTTTTGGAATTACTTCCACCTTGTCGGTGTTAACTCGCCAAAACTTATATAGTTTTTCGGCTTCTTCGGGGGTTAGTTGTAAAAACCAATGTTCAAAGTTTTTGCTAACCACCTTGCGCTTTGTTTCCCACTTCCAAAAGATTGTGTCAAACTCTTGAAACTTATCGTATTCTACGCTAACACCTGCGCATAAATATAAAAGCACGGGGCCTTCTTCTGGAACTATTACTTCAAGGGTATCGGTAAACTCTTCCTTTACTGGCTTTTTTAAATATTCCATTAAGTCTTCGTATATTTGGCTTGTTACAGTAAACTTATATTTACCTGCACGCAAACTAAACCTTGGAAATATATAGTCGTATGCTTCGTTTTTAAATATTTGATAGTCGGGTCTTAAGTTGGTAAAGTTGAATTGCCTAAACTTGCCATCTATATCGGTATAACTTACCAAAATATTAGTATACCAAATGCCTTTGCTATTATTTAAAGGCAAACGGCCCTTGCTCCAAGTTTCAAATAGTTGCCAACCACTCCACTCTTCACTTCTAACATAGTATTGCTTATAAATTGGCATAAAGTGAACATTTGCCTTTTTGTCTTTTCGCATACAGCCTAAAACGGCGTTTATATCGTCTATATGATAATTTTTTAGTTCCATATTGCCCCCTTATATTTAGCCTTTTAATTATATCACGGCTAAATTAATTTGTAAATATTGATATTTACAAAAATATCCCCGACAAGCGCTATCAAACGCTTGTTGGGGATTTTAGTTTTTTTATAGTGTTATAAATCCGTTATCGTATAAGAACATAAACACGCTTACTATTATAAATATTACCATTAGCACGGGCAATATATACTTAAAGTATACACGCATCCATTTCTTAATCTTAAAGCCTTTGCCTTGGTTTGCTTCATTAACAAAGTTATCGTAGCCCCAACCCTTTTTGGTGGTGCAAAATAGCACGAATATTAATGAACCTATGGGAAGTAATACATTAGATACCAAAAAGTCTTCCATACTTAAAATATCTAACTTGCCAAATAGGTTTACTTCTTTTAATAGGTTGAAACCAAATATACAAGGAAGTGATAGTGCCATCATTGCAAAGCCAGATACCAAGCATATTTTCCAGCGCTTTTTGCCTGTTAAATCTTGCAAGCAAGCAACTATGTTTTCAAACACGGCAAACACGGTTGATAATGCGGCAAAACACATAAACATAAAGAAGATACTTCCCCAAATCCTACCCGCGGGCATATTTATAAATACATTTGGCAAGGCTTCAAAAATTAGGCTTGGGCCTTTATTTACTTCTACGCCATATGTCATACAAGCAGGGAATATTATTAATCCTGCCATTAATGCTACAAAGGTGTCAAGCGAAGTTACCGTTACCGCTTCGCCCATAAGCGAACGGTCTTTGCCAATATAACTGCCAAAGATTGCCATTGAGCCTATGCCTATGCTTAATGTGAAAAAGGCTTGCGTCATTGCTGCGCCAAGTATTACCATAAAGTTTTGGCTCTCTAACACTTCAAAGTTAGGAACTAAATAGAACTTTAAGCCTTCGCCTGCGCCGTCTAAGAAAAAGCCGTTTATAACAAGAACTACCATCATAGCAAGCATTGCGAGCATTATGAACTTGGTTATTTTCTCTAAACTGTTTTGAACGCCAAAGCCACAAACTAAAAAGCCAAGTAATATTATTATGCCTGTAAAAAGAATTTGTTGCAAGGGGTTTGATAGCATTTCGCCAAATTGACCAGACACCACTTCTGCCGTCATACCGCTTTGGAAGTCTCCCTTAATCATCTTGTATAAATATATTAGCATCCAACCTGACACTACCGTGTAAAACATCATTAAAAGGGTGCTACCTATTAGCGACGCGTAGCCGTGAATATGCCATTTGGTGTTTTTAGGCTCTAATGCCCTAAATGATTTTAAGGGGGATAGTTGACCTGCCCTACCTACTGCAAACTCCATTGTTAAGATAGGTATGCCAAGCAATAATAGTATTACAAGGTAAAGTAAAACGAATAGTCCACCACCATATGAACCTACCATATATGGGAACTTCCAAATATTACCTACACCTATCGCACAACCTGCGCTAAGTAGTATAAAACCAAGCCTACTTCCTAATCTTTCTCTTTTTATCGGTTTTAATTCTTCCATAGTTTTAAGTGCCTTCTTTTATTATTTATAGCCTAATCGGTTAAATAACCGATGGCAAATAAGTTTTTTACCATCGGTTAACTTTTACAAACTTTTCGCCTTTTTAAGCAAGTTTTTACTAAACTCAAAAATGCGATTTAAGGGTTTATCGCCTATTTTTATAGCGATATTATCCACCGCTTCCCTTATCCTTGGTGGGCGGGTTAATGTGTTATGGGCATCAGACCCTAAACAACCTATCTTTTCTTGCTTTATGTATTTTATGCCTTTCTTTAAGGTTTTCTTTTCTAAAAACCACTCTGCGTTGGCTTGAAGTATTATGCCGTTTTTTTGCAGTATGTCTAAATACTTGGCATTTTTATGTGGTAAATATCTGTTGATATGCGCAAGCACTACTTTTACTTGCAAGTTATCGGCAATATCTAACACTTCTTGCACCACACCATCATCCCACTTACAAAAGGGCAGTTCTAACAAAAATATGTCAGTCCCTTCTACGCATAACTGACGCAATTCGTCAGCCTTGCTTATACCGTGAAAATATGCGACCTCTGCGCCAACAAAAAGCAAAGGGTGCAACTTTTTGTCGTAAACCGTTAATAGTTCAGTAATTGCCTTATTTCTTCTTTCTAAAAACTTCTTAACGGTATCGGCAAGTGGATAAAAATGGGGTGTTAAAACCGCCGTGCCTACGCCTTGACGGGAAAGTTCATCAAGCAATAGTTTTGTTTCTTCTATGCTTTTTGAACCGTCATCAACATTAGGCAAAAGGTGGGTGTGAAAGTCTATCATACTTTACCTTTCTTATTATACCATTTTTCGTAAAGCCTTGGGAATAACAATAGTCCCGTTAACTTTAATTTGATTTTTAGCGACGCTTTTGAAAACATTAATCTCAAATAATGTTTTCTAACAATTTGTTTCGCGCGCTTAAACTCTTTTGTTTTGCGCTTGCCTTGAATTATAAATGTTGCTAAAAATGAACAATAATTTACCGCATACACAGGCACAAGCGAATTAAACAAGTTCTTCTTGTCAAATGAGCCTTTCTTTACTACATCCCAGTTATCTTCGTAGGTTGCAAGTATCTTTTCGGTATTCATAAGTGGCTTGCTTTCGCACTTATACACATATAGTTTGTTGGGAATATGAAGTATTTTGTCTTCTTCAGTTAAAGTTGACATAGCCCTTACCCAGTATGGCACATCTTCCATACGGATATGGTTATGCTTAAAATATATCATTTCGCCGGCTTTATCAATCATAAGCGATTTATGATACATATAGCACCAATACTGCGTATGACCTTTCCAAAAATCATACTTATATGGGTTTATAGTTTCTATTTCTCTATTTTCAAGGTCTTCGCTAAACTCTTCGTCGCCATACCTTTCATAATGGTCGCAATAGCATATCTTTGCATCATGTTCTTTTAGAGCATTATACATCATGCTAATGTATGAAGGAAAAACAAAGTCATCAGGGTCAACCGAAACGATATACTCACCTGTTAAAACATCAAGCGCTGCGTTTCTTGCACTTGACAAACCACCGTTTTCTTTGTGAATAACCTTAATCCTATCATCTTTTTTAGCAAACTCATCACACATCTTACCGCAGTTATCGGGAGAGCCATCATCAACCAAAATAATTTCAAGGTTTTTATGGTGTTGATTAATTAACGATTCAACACATTTTTCCAAGTATTGTTCCACATTATAAATGGGAACAATAACACTTACCTTTTCTTCAAACATATAATTTTACTTATCTTTTTTTCTTGCTTTTAACTTTCCATAAAGTTTTGGGCTTATTGCCATTAAAAGCAATCTCTTTTTATAGAAAGCTGGCGCTTTTGAAAATAAAATTGATAATAAGTGTTTTCTTACTATTCTTTTGGCTTTTCTATAATCTTTTCCATAACAATGTTTATTGTCAATAAAAGCATTAAGCATTGCACAATAATTAACGGCAAGCCAGGCAACACTTGAACGAAATAACTTTTTTCTTCCGTTACAATTCTCTTTTAGTGTTTCATACATATGCTCATATGTTACTAATAGTTTTTTTTCATTCTGAGCATGCACCAAAGAGTCTGTGCGAAAAAAAATATAATAATAAAGCCTTTTATTAGATTCTACAAAAAACTCATCTTCATGGAGCCTTGATATAAGAATTGCTAAAAATGGCATATCCTCAGTTCTACTATGTAAAACATCAAATCTTGCCAACTTACCATTATCATTTAAAAGAGATTTATGAAACATAATCGCCCAAGCAGTAACATGTCCAAACTCATACTCTTTTGCTGGAATTAATTTTAATTTTGCTTCCTCAACAAATTTTTCGACAGGTTGTTCTTTACTCCTTAATATATAATGGTCACAACATCCTATACGAGCATTGTTCTCTTTTAAAATAGTATATAAATGTTCAACATAATCTTCAGCGACAAAATCATCCCCATCAACAGTAACAATATATTCTCCTGTAGCAACATCAAGCCCTGCATTTCTTGCGCTTGACAAACCGCCATTTTGTTTGTGAACAACCACAATCCTATTGTCTTGTTTTGCATAATTATCGCATATATTTCCACTACTATCCGTAGCCCCGTCATCCACCAAAATGATTTCAAGATTATTATATGTTTGCCTTAACAAAGAATCCAAACATCGTGGCAAATAATTTTCTATGTTATAAACTGGAACAATTATGCTTACTTTTTCGTTATACATGTTACTCCACTATAGGCTTATTTTCTTTACTTAATTCAGTAGTTTCTTGGCTATTTTCTGCTACTTGGTCATTAGAGATAGCATCATCAGTATTTTCTTTTAGTTCTTGCTTTTTTCTACCGTTATCGCTATAGCCGTATTTATAATACTTATTATAATAGCCTTTCTTACCCGACTTTTTAATTTCAATATTATTTGCGACAAAACCTAAGAATTCAATATCTGCAAATGCAATACTGTTAAGAGCGTTTTGAATATTTTTATGGTCAGAATAGTATGGCCTTGTAATTAAAACTATACCATCAGTTCTTGTTGCAACAAGTATTCCATCAGACACTACATTAACAGGTGGCGTATCAACTATAACATACTCATATTCTTTAATTAAAGAATCCATCATAGCATCAAACTCTCTACTATTAAATAACGCTGCGGGGTTAGGCGCAGTTTTATAAGTAGGCACTACATCTAAATTAGGTCTAACTTCTTTTTTCAAAATATCTTCAAATGATACTTGTCCACTTAAATAATCTACAAGCCCCTTCCCCCTTGGAAGACCAAACATAGTTTTAATACGGGGTTTTCTCATATCGCAGTCAATTATGACAGTTTTATACCCAGCAGTAGCAAAAGTAATTGCAAGGTTAGTTGCAACGGTAGTTTTACCTTCACCAGCAATAGCAGAACTAATACAAATAGCCTTCCCACCATTTTCCTTTTTAGGGACGGCAAAACTTATGCTTGACATCAAGTGGCGCATAGTTTCAGTCAAAATAAAGGGTGAGTTTTCATCTAAAATATGAGTTTTATCACTAATAAATTTTTTATTCTTAGTAGCCATATTTATCCCCTCCGTAATTTAATTCGCTATTTTCAAAGTTATATAACACTCCAAGAACAGGCGCGTTATATTTGTTGTTAAGGTCATCTACTTCTTTAACTTGTTTAGTAATAAGTTCTACTAAGCACATTACAAGATATGCCACAACTCCTGCTGCCGCGCCGCCAATTAGTGCAAGCATCTTTTTAGAAACAGTTCCTTCTGGTTTCTCAGGAACTTCTGGAATATTAATTAAAGAAAATCCAACCGTAGTGTTAGTACCAAAAGTAAACATTTTTGACATGTATCCTACAACAGAGCCTTTCGGGTAAACCATTTTCTTTTCAGCTCCAACGGTTTGCAACTCTCCTGGTGCCGTAACAACATCTAATATTTTCTTTGTTTTTTCAGCTTCTTCAGCCCTCACTGTAACATATAAAAAAGTTCCAGACGCTGCCTTTGTAGTAGTAACAACACTTTGTAAATATTCCCTTGTTAAATATTGTGGGCTTTCCTGATCAATCCCTTGATTAATCACTTCTTCTAATTCAAAAAAATAAGAATTTTGGTTCGCAACAACTTGGCAGTTATATAGTAAACTACTAGAAAGTCCTAATTGAGCACCTATATCCCCTAAACTATCTCTACTTTCAAAAGACACGAGATAAGTTGCACTACACCCATAAACAGGTTTAGACATTATAAGTCCAGCACAAAATCCGCCCACCGCACCAATTATTGCGCATATTAACATAATCCACCATTTTTTTAGTGGTGCCAAAAATGTCCTTTTCCAATTAATGACGAATTCGTCTTTGATAATTTTCGATTGCATTATCTTCTCCTTTTCGTTTTTGTTTTTCATTATTAAATAAAGTATATACTATAGCACGTATTGCCATAATGCACATAAAAGACCCCATTAACGCAACATTCCAAATTAAAAGCACATAAGGGATAAATATTCCCATCAATCCTGCAGCGGCTCTGTTCTTATATTTAAAAAAACAAATAGCCATATAAATCAAGCATAAGAGCAGCAATAAGATAAATGTTATCAATCCTGGATAGGCAAATATTATGTACATACCTACATATGCATTATCACATGACATAAGCCAATATCCATCTATTACAACAGACAATTCATACCCGACACCTCTACCTATAAATTTATTAAAGTAATCAAGATAAAAAACTTTTTTTAAGGCTTCCCTATATTCAGTGCTTGCTATAAACCTTTCTCCACCAAATTGATAGGACAGCGTTGTCCCAAACACACCATCAATTGCAGAGGTTATCATTCTTAATATATATTGAGCAAATGAAGTATTGTATGTTACAATAATCACAAAAGAAAAAATTATTAACAATATGGCAATTATTATTAAACTTTTTATTAATTGATCCTTGTTGCTAAAAATTAATATTAAAACAATACCAACAAAGAATAACCCTATTGGCGCCCTTGAACCAGTCATAAAAATTACTATCATAGATAGTAAGAAATGAATTGGTCTTCTAAATAAATATAGCTTATTTTTTTCAAAATCAATGCAAGTAAAAAAACCAAGAAACGAAAAATACCAGCCAGTAATAATTGCATGCCTACAAATAGAAGTTACTCTTGCACTATTTAATCTTGAAATTTCTGTTATAAACTGATCCGCTGTATCTAACAAAGAAAAGAAATTAAATCCAGTTGAAAATTCTATTACTGCAAAAATAGATAACACAAGTAATCCATTTTCTATAATCTTTTGTAATTTTACAACACTTAATTCATGTTTTAAAAGATATAAAAATATGTAAAGCACCAATACTACATCTAGAAAGTCATTAGTAAAAGATTTTAAACTAGTTCGATATACCGCAGTATATATTCTCACAAACATATACAGCCCTAAAACTATGTTTATCACTTTATACGACTTAACATCCTGCCAAAATTGATTTAAGCGTTTTTTGTTAAATATAATCATCCCATATAGCATGAACATAAATATTCGTTTTGCATTAAACAAAAATCCCAAATAAAACCCAAAGCCATCGGGAGTAAAGAAAAAGCAAACCAAAAAGAGCCAGCAACAAATGTGGAAAAATTTGTCGCCAGATATAGAACCTGCTTTTACATTAAAATTAACTTTTTGGTTGTTTAGTAATTCCATTTTTAGCCTTTAATTGCCATTAACCCTTCTACTAAGTAGGATTTTTTAGAGTTGTAGTATTTCAATAAGAACAATAACTTAAATAAGTTAAATATTTTTCTTTCTTTTACAAGTTCAAGCCTTAAAGCCGTTGCTTTTTCGTTTTTTTGGTAGATTTTTAAGGTTTTTTTATCTACACCCTTTTCTTTTGCGATTTCAATAAGTTTATTAACGCATTTAAGTTCCCCTTCAAGATACTTAATTCGCTTAAACCTATCTCTACCGATTTTGCCTGAAGTTTGACCTTCGTGCACCCTTCTTAAAAGGGTTATAACATTTGCGTAAAAACACCTTTCATCTAAAACTGAAACGCACCACAAAAACTCGTCGTGAGCCCAGCCATTAAACCAGTGCTTTTCAATGCTTTCAAAATAATCTTTCCTAAAGCACATTACGCAACCTGGGAACTTTAAAAACCTATTTTTTGCGTTAAGTTTAACCTTGCCAAGGTTTATAAAATTATCTAAACTTAGTTCGTTAACAATTTGAATTGCCTCTTCAAGATTATCGCTAAACTCAAAATAATCGGTGTTAAGCACCCCTATCTCATCACTACTCTCCATAACGGCAAGCATATTTTCAAGGCGCGTTTTTTCCCAAATATCATCTTGGTCTGCAGTAAAGATAATATCGCCATTAACGCTTTTAATACCCTTGCGATAATTTTCGGCATATCCAAGATTTTTTTCGTTAACTAAAAGTCGCCAACTGCTTTCAAGTCCGTTTTTATTAATAAACTCATTAACTAATTCACGGGTATTATCAGTAGATAAATCATCGCAAATTACAACTTCGTCTATTTTTATAGATTGATTTAAAATTGACTGCAACAGTTCTATAATATACTTTTCACCGTTATATGTAGCAATTACTGCCGCTGAAGTCATTTTAATTCTCCCACTTTTTAAGTTCGTTTTTAGCGTTTATCATATCTAATCTAAAAGCCTTTCGCTCTTTCCTATACGCCTTAAACGATTTATAATTTCCCTTAAAATATCTATTTAGATATGTTTTAATATGCTCTATTTTTTTCTTTAACTTATATAGCCTTTTGCCCTTAACCTTAAATAGCGAACTTTCACTTTTAACATTTTTTGCTAAAACAAGTTTATTAGGCACTATATAAAACTTTTCGCCAAATATATATGCCGAATAATCCATTTTTCGCTTTTGAAAATGCGCATACATAATTTCTTTTTCTTGTGTCTTATCGCCTGCTAAAGACAAGGCAAAAAGTTTTCCGTTATCATACTTAAATACCGATTTAGAAAAATCATCACTAATATGCGTAAACTCTTTTTCTTTCTCTAACACATCAAAAAACGCGTTTTTGTTTAAATATGTTGGAACATTTAATTTTCTACAAATCCATCTTGCACCAAATATCTCATCAAAATACATAGATTCAGGAGTTGCAAAAATATATTTATAATCGTAATCTTTAAAACCCTTTTCCTTCATAAAAAGAGTATTAACTTCTTCTGTATTTCTATAAAGGGTAAAATGCCCGTGCTCTAAAATCTTATCGTTTGCGTTTAATACATCTTCGGTAATAAAACTTCTAATATCACCAAATATTAAGTCTATATCGCAATGTCCCCAAAAATCATAATTTTTGATATACTCTTGCAATACATACCCATAAGCCATGCGAAAATCGCAAAGTTTGTATGGTGAGTTAAGCGACAAATTAAAGTCAAACTTATCTTTAAACTTATTAGCAAAGTCGTTAAAACTAATTTTAACTACCTTTATATTTCCGTCTTCTTCAATTTCTGGGATATCGGTAAAAAACATAAAGTCAATAGTAGAGTTATGTTTAGCCGACGCTTTCCACAAATCAAAATAATATGGCAACTTGCCAAAATAGGGAATAATTAAAACGATACTTTTCATTTTAACCTGTTAACGAAATAAAAAACATAAGTATCGGCGCGGTAACTGAGTTTATCAATTTAATATATATCTTTCTTGCGCCCTTAAGGTATTTATTCTTTTTATAATTAGGAAACCTTTCTTTCATTAAAGAATAGGTTTTATTGAACAAACTCTTTTTAAGTTTGCGATTTTTAACTTTAGAAATCCTTTGCAAAGAACTCATAAACATAATACGGGTAAAAAAATATTCAACTTCCGTTTTATATTCTTCATAAAGCCCGCTATCATGAAAGTATTGCCAAACATATTCCATAACAGGAAATATATTTGCCGTGCGCTCTTCTTGTTTTTTAGTCATAGTAGAGTTTTCGTTTATGGCGTGAAACAAAAGCGCTTCGTGAATAACTGCAAAGTTTTTAAGGTGTGGAATAAGATTAGCAAACCAAGCGGTATCTTCATAAATATACCCTTCTGGAAAAATTACCCCACTATTTACATAGGTAGACTTTCTAATAAGTTTATTCCAAGGCGAAACCAACGCGTCAACAAACATGTCTCTATAATTTAGGTAATCTTTAAACCTTTTATATTCAAGTTTGTCGCCCCTAACTTCATAATGGTCGCAAACAACCATATCTACGCCCATCTCTTCTGCCTTTTTAACCATCTTTTCGCAGAGCGAAGTGTCGGCATAGTCGTCACTATCAACAAAGGCAAGGTATTCACCGTTAGCCTTTTCAATAGCAAGGTTTCTTGCCGTGGCTTGACCACCGTTTTCTTTATTAAAAACTTTAACCTTATTAGGAAACCTATCTTGATATTCTTTTAAGATGCTACCCGAATTATCGGTAGACCCGTCGTTTACAAGCACAATTTCAATATCTTCTAAAGTTTGATTAACCAAACTATCTAAACACTTATGAAGATATTTTTCTGCATTATAAACGGGAACAATAACACTTACTTTAACCAAAAGAATACCCCTTATAAAAGCCCTTTAATAAGTTCTACAAAATTAGAATTGTTAGATACGAAAGTTTTAGGCGAAAAACTATCTATACCTAAAATTGCATTTTTTAGTTCTTCTTTATCCCTTGCAACTAAAACATATCCATCACTTTCAAAAGTCCCTGCTAAATCAAGTTGATGGTCGCTTTCGTGCTCATTATACTTTTTACGGCGCGGGAACACTATAACCTTTTTTCCCTTTTTAAGTGAACCTATAACCGTGCCTGTGCCAGAGTGACAAATAATCACATCAGCATTACCTATAAGTTCGTTAACGCGCTCATAAGGTGCAAAATCAAAGTGCTCATAGTTTTTGATTGCATAATCAGTTTTGCCCGTTTGGGCTATCAAATCGTTGCCGTTAATAACCCCTTCAGCGCATAGTTCATCTAAAATCTTAAAGAACCTATCAAATTTAAATCCCGTGCTACCAACGCTGGCAAATATTTTCAATATATCATACCCCCTACGATAGCGTTAGGATAAAACTTTTTCATTTCTTCCCATTGAACGATAAAAGCATCTGCAAACTTATATACCCTTTTACCTGTTTTAGTGGGCGAATTGCGTTTTGCAAACGACTCTATAAAAATGACCTTCTTCTTAAACTTTTTCTTTTGAAGATAGCAACAAGGAAAAGTTGCACCTGCGCCAGTTGAAATAACAACATCTGGCTTAAAGGATTTAAGCAACTTTTTAGTGGCAAAATATATTCTAAAAAAGTCAAAAAACTTAAGCAGTTTTGTTTCGTTTCTATACTCAGGCATAAACTCAACGCCTTGCATAGACTCATTAACCGGATTTTTGCAAACAAGCCACTTAACTTCGTGCTCGCCACAAAGTGATTTTAACTGTTTAAGTTGTTCTAAATGCCCACCGCTTGATGCAGTTAACAAAATCTTCATAAACTAAATCCTGCATTAGTAATATCGCCCATATGCTAAGAAAAAACTTTTACTAAAAATTAATCTCTTTCAAAAAGGTCTCTGGTATAAACTTTTTCGCTAACGCCCTTAAGAACGCTATCAAACCTGTTAGCGATAATAACCTTACAAATACTCTTAAACTCATTAAGGTCATTAACCACTTGGTAATCTTCAAAACAATCGGCTTTTAAGGTAGGCTCATAAACTACCACCTTAACCCCTTTTGCGCTTATTCTGTGCATAACGCCTTGAATAGCCGAAGCGCGGAAGTTATCGGAATTAGCCTTCATAGTAAGCCTATAAACGCCAACCGTTATATCGTGGTTTTCATCAGGGTTATCGGTTGCCCCAGCAAAATCTAAAACTTCTTTAGCGATAAAATCTTTACGGGTGTGGTTAGACGCAACTATCGCCTTAACAAGTTCGTTAGGCACACCTGCAAAGTTAGCGCGAAGTTGACGGGTATCTTTTGGCAAACAGTATCCACCGTAACCAAACGACGGGTTGTTATAAAAATCACCTATTCTTGGGTCTAAACTAACACCGTGAATAATTTCTTTAGAGTTAAGATTTTTCATTTCGCAATATGTGTCAAGTTCGTTAAAGTAAGCAACACGCATTGCTAAGTAGGTGTTAGAGAAAAGTTTAACTGCTTCTGCTTCGGTGGTGTGCATAATCAAAACAGTAACATTTTCATCTTCACTACCTTCTTTTAAAAGCGCAGCAAACTCTTCTGCCTTATTTTTACAATTTTCATCATCAATATTTGCGCCCACAATTATTCTTGAAGGGTGCAAATTATCGTATAGCGCTTTACCTTCACGCAAGAACTCTGGGCTAAACATAATGTTTTCTACGCCAAGTTTACTTTTAATGGTTTCGGTATAGCCTACAGGAATAGTTGACTTAATAACAATATAGGCCTTATCGTTAATTTCTTTAACAAGCGAAATAACCGATTCCACGGCAGAAGTATCAAACACATTTTTCTCACTATCATAGTTAGTGGGAGTTGCGATAATAACATAATCAGCCCCTTCGTAAGCCTCTTTAGGGTCAAGAGTCGCTTTAAGGTTAAGATTTTTTTCTGCTAAGAAAGTTTCTATTTCCTTATCGCGAATAGGCGACTTTTTATTATTTATTGAATCAATTTTTTCGGGAACGACATCAATAGCCACCACTTCGTTATTTTGCGAAAGCAAAACAGCAAGTGAAAGTCCAACGTATCCAGTTCCAGCAACAACGATTTTCATATAAATCTCCATCGCGACTTAATTTTATCGCGCAAACATATAATTTAACTTATTAATTATACCCTATAATCGCCATAGTGTCAATAGCGAATTTTTCTAATGGCTTATTTACCCTTTACTTTGCTCTTTCGCACCCATTTCGGTGGTAGTTTTTCCTTTTTTTCTAAAAAGCAAAAGAACAAAACTCTTAAAGTTTTTGAAATTGCAAACTATATAAATCACAAATAACGCGATATATGCAACAAATCCCCACCATAATGGCAACAAAAGCGCAAAAATTATAAAGCCACAAGCCACTACCAGTTCGCTTATAATAGCAACGATATTTTTGCTACCCACAAGTTTATTTACAACAAGTTCTGCGCATAGAGAGTTAAGAGCAAGCACCGCAACAACACCTATTAAAATCACAGTAAGGTTTTGAAACAAATAGGCGCCTATAAGCGATATTGCAAGACTAAGTGCTATTGAAGAAAGGTTAATTATAGCCATAGCCTTTTCTTTCCGATACACTTTAAGGTAACTATTAGTTAAAAGACTAACCTTTGAAGAAAACACTATTAACGGTAGCATTATTCCAAGATATGGCAAACTACTTTCATAGTTAGGCAACCACCAAGCAAGCAACTTACAACCTGGAAAGTAAAGCGCCAAAACTGCGCACAACACTATTGACAAAGAATTGCGTAACGAACCATATATTGAGTGTAATCTTTCTTTTTCTACTCTTTTAAGGGATGGGAATAGAACCACACTAATAGCAGTTGCAAAGGTTAAAAATAAGTTTGAAACACTAAACGCAAAGGAAACATCTGCAAAAACTGTTTCGCCAAATTTCCATTGCACTACCATACGCGCGCTACTTACTATGAATATAAAAGACCAGTTTGCAAGTAGCAACAATCCACCAGCGCTGATATTTTCTTTAAGTTCTTTAAAACTTTCCTTTAATCCTAAGCCTTTACCAAGATACATTCCCCTATTAAAGAAACTCATTATTAGGCTTGAAAGTATATCGCCCAAAAACTCTGCAATACAAAACCAATAAAAATCTTTAACTCCAAGAGCAAGTAGCACCACTATTACTATGCCGTATATGCCCCGTTGCAAAATTACCAAAGAGGCATATTTATTTACTCTATTTGTAATTTGGAAGGTATAAGAAGAATATGTAAAAAAGTTTTTGGTTACAATACTTATTGCAACGAACACAAAAACTATTCTGTAAACGCCACTTGTGGAAAGCAACACCACACCACTCATAACAAGTGCCATAGCACCAGTAAAGGCGATAAGCAACTTAAACTGAGAGCGAAGCCTACCCTTATCAAGTTCTTCAAAATCGTATTGCGAATACCTTAAAATAAGCCCATCAAGCAAACCGAAATGCATAATACCAACATAACTTTGGTAAAGCATAAACATTTGCCAAAAGGAATACTGGCTTTTATCAATAAACTTAGGTATAAAGAAGTTGGCTACAAATGAAACCAAAAGCGATATAACCTGAACGGAAATAGATATGATTACATTAGATGCAATTTTTTTATTGGTTATAATTTTAGCCATTTATTTTCCACACTCATTAAAATAACTAATTTTTTTTAATTTTTTATTACAATTATTTATCATTGCGCCAACAATCAACCAAAAAAACAATGAATAATTGAATGTAAATAAATTTGGCTCAATAGCACCGTGCACAAAGGCACCCACAACAATAAGGAAACAAATAAAGTTGAAATTGTTATTTAAAAATCCTTTACCCATTTTTTTTACGATACATATAATAACAAAAATATTAATTACAGTTCCAACTATTCCATACAACAACAAACTCTCAAATAAAAAGTTATGCGTTCTAAAATATTGCCATCTAAACTCTATATCATAAGAAGAATTATAATTTAAGATATTTCCAAACCAAGGATTCCTCAAAATATTTTCAATGGTAAACTTATAAAGAGCCGGCCTTGATGAACCAAATGTATTTAAATCTCCAGAAAGTAAGGCCGAAATCTTAACTATAATTTTATCTATAATTGGATTGTCTTTTGCAAATGTAAACATCAATAAAAGTGCTATAGTCAACAAAACTATCGAAATGCTAACCGTTACCCAAACCGCCTTTCGTTTCCAATTTACATATTTTAACAAGTAACATATAACCATTATTGCGAATGCAAAACACGCACCGAAAGACTGAACAAGAAGAAACATAATTATTGAAAAGCCAAAAACTACTTTCTCAAAAAGATTTTTTTTAGAAAAAAGAAGATATGTCAATCCCATTAGTAAGAATGCGGCAGCATAATTTGACATTCCAACTCCTGCTCCAATATAATTTTTATCCAGTCCATTTACAAGGATTGATTCTAAAATTTGAAAAGAAGTTATTAAAGTAGTAAATATTAAAATATGTTTAATTTCTTCTTTTTCTTTGGAAGAAAAATTAACAGCAAAAATATATGCAAGAACTCCAACATAAGTTACTAATTCTTGTTCCCATACGACTAAAAATTCAACCCCTAAAACATATCCGTTAACAATAAAAAAGAGTGACCTTAATAATAATAAGATAGGAATAATGTCAATTTTTATTTTGTTTTTTATGCTTAAAAAACAAGTAGCACCAAACAAAAATATGACATAGACATAGTGGTATACATCAACTAAATTTTTCGCAAATACCGTAATCAACACATAAATAGAAATTACTAGAATGTAAACTATTTTGTTTTTTTCAAACGACATATCCTTTAACAATTTATTTTCCCCCTAGTTGATACCCACAATTAAATGGCTTTATTGGAGCAACTAACACCCCTGCAAATAACCAAAAGAACAATGTAAAATACATTGTTAAAAAACTTGGTTCTACAAAGCCGTGCACAAAAACAGCAAGAATACCATAAAATATAGGCCATCTAGTTTTATCTTTTAAACATCTTTTAATCCCTAATACGAATATTAAAATGATAGAAGTTGCGTTAAAAACAGTTCCAACTATTCCATAAACAAGCATGCTTTCAAGAAAATGATTATGCGTGGTGTAATGTTGAAACCAAGAATATAATTGTGTATTAAAAATTTCGGGATTATAGTTATCTAAAATTCCCAAAAATATATTTCTTTTAATATTTCCCCAACTAAATTCAAATAACCCTAAACGCCCCGTTCCAAAACTTTGGTAATCGCCCTCAAATAATTGTGATATTTTCGTAAAAATTCTCTCTTTTATTGGACTTAAAAATAGAACAACAGTAAATATAATTAGTCCAAGAATCGTATAAATACAGGTATTTTTATTTTTCCAATTTAATTTTTTTATAATAAAAAACAACCAAACCCCAAGCATCACAAACATTCCACCAAACGATTGCGATAACACTGTTGCAAATAAAGCCAACACACATACTACTTTACCAAATATATCTGTATCAGAAAACAACAAATAAGCGGTAAATAAAATTAAAAAGGTAATAGAATAATTATGATATCCTATAAATGAATATATTTCGCTCTTTACCCCTCCACCGATTATATATGTACAAATAATTTGGGCACTTATGATAAATGACATAGATGCACAAAGTATTTTTAATTCCGTTCTTTCTTTACTAGTAAAATTATATGCAAATGTGAATACTAATACAGCACATAATGTCATTGCTTCTCTCGAAAGAATCCACATTGGGGTAGTTTCCAAAACAAAAATTACATTATAAATCAAAACCACCGAACGACAAGCCAATATCGTAGGAATAATGTGTACATTAATCTTTCTATTTCTAGCAAAAATTATAAAGGAAATAGAAATCAATAGAAAAAAAATGTTCTCCAAAAACCTATTCTCTCCACAATATCTACTAACATAAAAAGCAGAATAAAAACAAAGCGAAAAATAAGCTAACAAAAATATAAAGTATCCGATTTTATTTTTACTGTAATGTATATCTTGATTTATTAACATTGAATTCATTTTGAGCATTTCTTCAAATTTCTAACTTCAGTTTTCAATTTTTTATAATATTTTCTATATTCTTTACTAGTTATAGCCTTGAGTGCAAACATTAACTTTGAGATAAAAAACACAAAATTAAATGTTAATTTTTTTGTTTCTGTATATTTCCATAAATAATATAAACCACTATACAAAGTATTAAATCTTAAAAAAGCATTCAGTCCACCAGTAGATTTGCCTTCTAAGTGCACAATTTCGGCATTTGGGTTAAGCAGCGCATAATATCCATTTTTACGCAATTTAGCACCTAATATATCTTCTTCGTGATATAAAAAAACTCCTTCGTCTAAATAACCAATTTCCTCAAGCACCTTTGCTTTTATCATAAAACAACAACCACTCACCATTCCTTCAACTTTTAATGGATAAGAGTAATCGTAATCATAATAACCATACTTTTTTACTCGTTTTTTAAAATCTAGCCATTCAAACCCTTTTCTTTTCAACAAAAAAATTTTTGGAGTTAAAATACGCTTGTTTCGATTTTGAATATTACCTTGTCCATCAAACACTTTTGGGCCAACAATTCCACAGTTTTCATCAGAAAAAAGGGATTTTTCCATTGTTTCAACTGCGCCATAACTAAAAGCAACATCACTGTTAGATAAAAGCATAACATCACAGCCATCTGCTACCGCCATTTTTAACCCTATATTGTTTCCCGCAGAGTATCCACCATTAACTTCACTTTTAATTAAAACTATGTTTTCATTATTTTCAAAAACTTCTTTTAGTTTAACAAAAGAATCATTTGGAGAATTGTTATCAATAATATAAAATTTATAATTTTTTGAATAGCCACAATCGCAAAAACTTTTAACACAATTTATAGTGTCATCATAGTTTTTATAATTTAAAATTACAACACCTAACATTTTATAATCCTTTTTTTCTTTTCTTAAAAATGTTAACACCCTTTTTCATCAAACAGATTCTTTTAAAAAATCCATTTTTCTTATCTTCACCACGCATTTTCCATGACCTTCTAACAATTGCAAGAAACGATAAATTTTTATAAATGCATTTATAAACATATCCTGCAGAAATATAATATTTTGCATCATATCCACGAAACCAAGAACTATCTTCCTGTTTAACAATCCCTATTTGCTTTGGCGAAAGATAAAACTTAGTTTTTCTATTAATAAGTTCACTTAAAAACACACTATCCTCTCCACAAAATATTTCATTACCTGGTCCCATATCATTATAAAACATCAAATGAATTCTATCTAGACAACTTTTCTTTATTGCCACTCCAATTACCCCACCAGCCATCAATTCTCTTTTAGATGCACGATGAAATATTTCAGGTTGTTTATATGCCAAAGGTCTGTCTGGATTAGAACTTGAGCAATAAAATTTAATTGCCTCTGCTTGCGAATTAGCCTCAAACTCCTTAATTATTATATCTGCATAGCCATCAAAAAGCACCATATCGTCATCAAGAAAAACTACAATATCTGCCGTAGAATGTGCCAATGCAATATTTCTATTTCTACTTACACCTCTAGTAGTAGTTGATACAACTTCAATAACTTTACCATCTTTTTCACTTTTACTATACCCGTTACAATCACATTGATTAGCAATAATAGAATCTGTTTGAAGATTCATTTCTTCATATTTTGAATCATCAGTTTGAAACATTGTGGTAACTAAACTTTGAATTGTATACATATTTTCTCCTATTTAATCTTAAATACTTTAAGGAATATCCACCAGCATACATGAAAGGCAGAACGGAACACATTTAAATGCTCAATTTCACGGTATAAATACCAGTGGTATTTTATTAAGTCGCGTTTTTTGTTTGATAAAGAAGATTTTCTTAAACGGTATTTCATAAGCACTTCTTTCATACCGTAAATATACTTTTCTTTCTTTAACATTTGTAGCCAAAGCGCGTCGTCATTGCGCTTTCTAATGTTAGGCACAGCGAACTTGCCCATCTTCTTTACCGAATACATAACGGTAGAGTTTCCAACAGGACAATCGCATAACAAACGGTTATAACTACACTTTTTTATGGTTTTAACTCTTTTATTTAGTGGTGTGCCGTCTTCTTCAATCTTTTCATAAGCCGTGCAAGAAAAGGCATA
>JAFTSI010000046.1 GCA_017467345.1 Clostridia bacterium | reverse complement strand
TATTAACAATAAACTACTCTCTATAACTTCTACTACTCTTTATATTATTGATAAAATAATTATAAGGAGGTGGCTAAAAATGTATAGTTTTTTAACCATAGGAAAAAAAGTAAGAAAGTTAAGGGCAAAGAAAAATATGTCACAGGTTGAGTTAGCTTATTTAATAGACGTTTCTCCGTCTTACATAGTCTATTTAGAAAAGGGGTTAAAGAGTATGAGTTTGGAAACGCTTATCAAAGTAGCTAATGTTTTTCAAGTAACAACGGATATGCTTTTGTCGGATTGTTTAGTCGGTAATCAATCTATAGTTGTTAAAGAGATGGCGGAACTTTTAGAAGGCTGTTCAGTATATGAGTGTAGAATTATCGTGGAGAACGCCAGAAACCTAAAAGAAGTTCTTGTTGAAAATCGTGTAATCAAATAGTCGTCTTTTTTATTTTATACGAAAAAACATTTTATATACAAAAACCGATAGTCAATAATTTAACTGTCGGTTGCTTTGTGCTGCATTTTTTTGGTTGCGTATATATTTTTGCAAAAATCGTATATGTTTTCATACCTGTCGGTTTTTGTCACTTTAATTATGCTATAATCGTGACGAAATGATAATGGGGTTATAGTAGTTGTGAAAGAGAGAATTATAAGAAATAAAATGGGTGATAGAAATGAGTTGTTATATAACGATTAGAAAAGAGGGCGTGTATCTTTGCTCGTTTAATAGAGATACGGAATTTTATAAGGCGTTTGAAGGTCAGGCAAGTGTTCAATGGTCTGAATTAAGAATTGAAGATTTGAACGCAGGGTTGTCATATCTTGAAGAAGATATGAACAAATACAAGAAAGCGATAGAACGTTATGAGAAGTCATTGGGCTTTTTGAAGAAGGCAGATGATATTCACGAAGCAATAAGTTCTATTCAAGGATTTGAGGAAGAAATTGAGGCAGAAAAGGAAGCCTTCTATTATATTAAATTTTTGATTGATATTTGGTATCAAGATGAAGGACAAATGGAGTGGAAAATAGGTTAAATGATGGCAAGAATAGTTGATGAATTTATGGGTGAAATTATATCCATTGAAAGCACAGGAAGAAAAAGCAACGAAGATTGGGAATGGCGAAAATCTTATATTGGTTTTTGGGGGCGCATTATTGTTTGCAAAGATGAACTAAAACCAGACAAACATTTTTTGTATATAGAAGATAGGAGCAAATATTTAATTACAGGTTTAGGTGATATGAAAGAAGAAGATGGAATTATTACGTTGACGACTAAAAATTCAATCTATAAAGTATGCGTAAACAAAAAGTAAAGAGAGATGATGAACTAAAGCGTTTTTACGGTAAAAAATTTAAAAAATAAAGGGTGACGAACTAGCAGTTTTGAAAGCCAAAAACATTAGATAATATCTAACGAAATTGGCAAAGCGGCTCTGCTGGTTCACCACCCTTGCAACCACAAAAAGAAAGGACACACAAAATCGTGTGTCCTTTCTTTTTGTTATTGAAAGTAGTAGGGTAGGGGATTTGAAACAGCGTTAAAAAACGGTAGCCACCTACCGTTTTAGCGGTGACCGAAGTTTTTTGCAAAGCATAAGTTGGAGATGCCCGTAAATTGCTTTGCAAAAAGCAAGAAAAAATCCCCTCCCCGCAACCAAACGAAAACGGATAGGTAAAAGCCTATCCGTTTTTTTATTGTTAAAAGTGGCTAAAATTACCAGTTATAGATTAAATAATTAAGCCAAAAAAAGTGATGAACAGATGTAAAAAATGATTGATACTATTAAATTAAAGTGCTAATTTTATAAAAAGCGCAATTGAAAAGTTGAAAGGGTGCACTAAATGCCATTTTAATGCGCCTACTGCATTTTTAGTTTGCCGTAAAACCCTTTATATTTGCGTAAAAAAATACTTTATTTATTACCACTTGTAAGGTTAAAGGTTTTTTGTGTAAACCGTGCTTATGGCTTTAAATTTAGAAATATGGTATAATGAAACATATTAACGAATTGTAATTTTTTTATTAATTTACTTTTCGTGCGATAAAAACAAAATTTCATTTATTCCTTATATGGAAAGGATTGTAAAAAAGGGCTAGTTTTTGGTGTGCAATGAAAATTAAACTTTTAACGAAAATTAAATGGCTTGTTATTTTGCTTTCCCTAATGCTTTTTTGCGTTTGGGGTTTTGTTATGGGCGAAGTTTCGTTGCGAAAAACTAGGGGCGCAAGCGGTAATTTTTATTATGCGAACTATGAAAATATAAACACCATAAGCAATGTAAGCAACTATCTTGGCAGTCTTGATAACGCGTCGGTAAGCGACGGCGTGGTAATAAGCCCATATTATACTTTAAAGGTGAACGGGGAAAGCGTGCCCGTTTACGCAACCAGAACGGCAAACGGCGTGCATAGTTTCGTGTATATAGACGTTGACCCCGCTAGCGAATTTTCCTTTGATTTTGAAATAACGGGTAGTAGCCTATCAACCGTTTTTACAAGGAACGTTAAATGCGAAGTTTTGCCACTAAAACACGGGGTTACGGCAACCGCTACTAGGTCCACTAAAAAGGTTACTGCAACCATTAATAAACTTGGCAGTTATTCTTTCGTTTTTAACTCTACTTACAACGAGCCGTTAACCGTTTTAATTGCGGAAAAGGAAGATACTACCGAACTTTTCGGCAGTAAACAAATAGAATATATAAATGCTGGCGATTATTCTACAAGTTCAACTTATTCTACCACAAGGTTTACCACGCAAAATAAGGTTTACTATTTCCGTGCGGGTAGGTATAAAATAGACCAAATAAAAGTGCCTTCCAACTCGGTTGTATACTTTGAAAAAGGCGCGTATTTAGAAGTAAAACCATCGCCCGTTGACGGCGCGAACGCCTTCGTTTATTCTTACGGCACTCAAAATATAACCATAGCAGGTCGCCCGCTTTTCGATATGTCGGGCTGTCAGGGCGCAATTAACTACGACGGCTCGGTAAGGGACAAGGGCGGATTTAGTATGGATAACGTTAGCAACATAACGGTGCAAGGCGTAAACATAATAAACAGCCAAACTTGGACTATGTGTTTTACCGATTGCAGGGAAGTGCAAATAAGCGATTTAATGTTTTTTGGCTATAGAACTTATGCCGACGGCGTTATGATTGCAAACAGCGTGAACGCAGTTTGCGAAGATAGTTTTATAAGAACGGGTGACGATGCCTTTGAAACGAAATCTACTTCGCCACACGGCAACCAAACCAATAACGTTACTTTTAGAAACTGCGACGCGTGGACGGATAAAGCCGTTGCCTACGGCTGTATTTACGAATCTACTTACGACCAGTCTAACGTTACCTTTGAAAACTGCACCGTTGGGTTTGCTTTGGGGAACTGGAGCGAGCATTTGGGTAACTGCGTAATTCAACTTGGTCAACAAGATAGCCCAAGAACTACCCACGATATAAAGTTTAAAAACATTGAAATATACCATAATAATAACAACGCCGTGCTAAACTGCTATATTGGTGGTAGCGGTGGTAGTGGCGACGGCGCGGGAACGATTAAAGACATATATTTCCAAAACATCACTTGTAAAACCAACAACGGCAACTATATGGTAAACTTGCAAACCTACGATAGCACCGATTGTTTTATAAAAGATATTTATATAGACAATTTAGTGGTTGGTGGCACGCAGTTAACTTCTTCAAACAGAAGTAGATATGTAAACACTTCAAAAGTGGTGGGCGGGTATAACACAAACTTACTACACATAAACACCTTGCCAACTGAATATAGTGTTTCGGTTACCGCCAACAATTCAACCGTTTCGGGAATAACTTCTGGCGACTATGAGGAAGGCAGTTCCGTAAGCGTTATGGTAAGCGCGAACGCGGGGTATTATATTGATAGAATTACTTGGAACGGCGCGGAAATATCCGTTACAGACAAAAAGCAAACGCAGTTTTCAAAAACTATTACTGCCGATACCGAATTAATAGTTTATACAACGGCAATCCCAACTTTTTCCGTAGAAGTGCAAACGGGTGGCGCGTTGGTAAGCGGAATAGCAACGGGCAGTTACGAAGAAAATACTTTATTTAATATAGAAATAACCGCGCCTAGCGGATACGACATAAAATCTGTTTCGTGGAACGGCGAATCCGTTTCCGTGGGCGACGCTAACCGAATATTTTTTACGAAAGCGCTTGAGAGTAATTCTTTGTTAGTGGTAGTTTTAGAAGAAGAGCCCCCGCAAGAATTTGTCGTGGCGGTAAACGCTCTAAACGCAACGGTAAGCGGTATAAATTCTGGGCTATATATTGACGGCACGGCTTGTAGTGTAGTAGTTCGCGCAAACGACGGGTATTTGCTTTCACAAATACTATTAAACGGGCAAGAAGTGGCGTTAACAAGCCAAGAAGAAACTAGTTTTTCCTTAACCGTTACGGAGAATATAACCTTAAATGTAACCGCCGAAGAAAAACCGTCGGCTTCCGTAACTTCATATTTAAGCCACGCTACGATTGACGGAGTGTCGGCGGGCAAATACGATTTGGGTGCAACTTTCACTATAAGCGTAGTTGCCGAAGATGGTTACGAAATAACTTCTATTAAATGGGGCGACCAAGACGTAGAAATAACGAATAATAAAAGTATGCAGTTTGAAGTTACTCTTTTAGAAGATACTGCTTTCGTGGTTTCAACTGCAGAAATTCAAGCCCCAACGCAAGGCGATACTGAAGGCGATACTGAAGGCGATAATCAACCGACCACGCCATCTAATCCAAGCGGTGAAACGGAACAAACCCCGCCTACGGAAAATAGTGGGGCAAACACACCGCAAAGTGGTGGCGAAGAAAAGGGCTTTATTTCAAAGGCAATGGCCTTTACGAAGGAAAACCCCGTTTTCGTTATAGCAATCGCTTTGGTGTATTTTGGCACTATGGTGGCAATTTTTGTTAAAAGACGCCCATAATAATAAAAAAGAATAGCCCAAGTTGTAAAGATGCTATTATAACCGAAAAGGGTATAGCGCTGTTAAATGAAAGTGATGGTGGCAAAATAATTAAGCCACGCAAAAAAAGGCATATTTTTAAGTCGCTTGGTAAAGGGCTTTTAATGGCGTTAGAGTGCATTGAGTATTTGTTTTACTGTTTATTTTTTGTTTGGCTTTTTGTAGATATAACTGACGATTTGAAAAAGAAAAAATAAATAAAAATACGGCAAAAAAGACGGCGAAAAATCGCCGTCTTTTTAAATAAAAAAGGTTTTTTGGGGGTGCATATAGCGTGGAGACTTCTTGAAATCATATATAAGAATATAAAAATCCCCTCCCCGCAACCAAGTGAGATACTGCAGAGCCACATAAGGTTTTGCAGTGTTTTTTTAGTAAATATCTAATCGTTTTAAAAAGCAAAAACCGTCAATGATTTTTGCTTTTTTATATTGTTGAAATTAAATAGGAAAAGTGATATAATATGACAAAAGGTAGGAAAAATTAAATGTCAAGAAAAGACGATGAAATTACAATATATGCCGTTTTAATTATTATAGGATTGGTAGTTTTTTTGTTGATAAACTATTTTTACATTATTATTCCTATTGCTGTTATTGCTATTGTGTTAATAATGTTTTTTATTAATAGAAATAAAAAAGCAAGGCATGTTGCAAAACAGCAATTAAAAGATAAAGAAGGTATAATAGAAAAAATAATATGTGGACACAAAGTGCTATATATAGATGAAACTCATAAATATTATGTTGATGGCAAAGAAGTTCCAAGTATAACTCAAATTGTAGAATATTTTTCAAAACAATATGTTTGGGATGATTATTCAAAGGTAAGTCCTGAAGTGTTGAGAAATGCTGCAAATAAGGGAACAAAACTACATAATGAAATTGAGAAGTTCGAAGTGAGTGGCGAAAAAACGACTTCGCAAGAATTTTTAAATTATTTAGAAATTAAGGAAAAGTATAATTTTAAGGTTTTAGAAAATGAGCAAATAGTTGTAATTTTTTGTAAAAATAAACCCCTAGCAGCAGGGCGATTTGACATGATAATAGAACTTGATGGAAAACTAGGTGTTTTAGATGTTAAAAGAACATATAAAATGCATAAAGAGAAAGTTTCGTTGCAATTAAATTTATATAGAATAGCATATATGCAATGTAAAGTTGGGAAAAATATTGAATTGCTACGAGTTGTTAGATTGAGAAATAGTATTAAACAATTTCGCAAAATTGAAATAGACGAAGATTTTGCTTGGAAATGCATAAATGAGTATTGTAGTAATAAATCGCAACAAAAAGCAAGTTAAGTTTTTTATAATAAGAAAAATTGTTGGAGAAATAAATGACAGAAAAGCAAGTTAAAGAACTTTGTAAATTAATTGTTGAAAAGAAGAATCAAGACTTAACAGAAATAGAAAAAGAATTGTTTAAGCAAGCAATTGATGCATCAAACAATTGGGCGGAGTTGCTTATTACGATGAAAGTATTAATGTCTAAAGAATAAGGGGTGTTAATTTGAATTAAAAAATTAAGAAATATATGTTAGGTTTTGTGATATATTTAGAATTATTAAAAACGAAGAAAAATATATAAAAAATTAAATTTAACCAAATAAACGCATATAGGATTGCAAAACTAAAAAAATGTGCTATAATATGAAATATGGATAATTTACAAGAATTAGAGAAAGTTATAGAAGATATAGATAAAACATATAAAGATATCTGCTTTAAATGGAATGCTATAGGTAAAATATATAATCAATCTAAAGTTTTAGTAAAAGATGTATTTAATTCCATAGAATATTTTCAAGATGTTTTAAATTATGTTGAATTTTTAAATAATAAAACATACGCGGATTGGATGAAACTTTCAGAAAACAATAGCATAAATCGTACTAGGGTAAAACAGATAAATTCAATTTATTATAAAACTGTTAAATATGCTCAAAAGAAAGTAAATGGCGAAGTTGGCACAATTCCCATGAATAAATGTTTTAATGATTTATTTGGGTTGAGGGTTATTAGCAATTATGAATTAAAATATGAGGCCGTTGCACTCTTTATAAAAGAAAAATTTCCTAATTTAAAATGCATAGATTCATCGAAGGGAGAATACAAAGCGATACACATTTATTTTAAATTAGATAACATGCATTATCAGTGGGAATTGCAACTGTGGAATAAGGATGATGCTACGAACAACTACGAATCACATAAAAAGCACAAACAAGAATATACTAAATGGGAAAAATTATTTAATACAAGGAGGTAGAAACTATGAGACATGTTATAATATTAGGAAGTTCTTTTTCTTCAGGAAAAAGAATTGCTTTAGATTATTGTGAAGATAGGTTAAAAACAGAAGAAACTCTAAAAGAAATCGATAAAATTAAAAGCATTCAAAATGAACAAATATCTATAGCTATGCATGTTGTTTCTACGAAGTCTTGTAGTTGGGCTGAAGTTGTTAAGATGGATCCATTTTTTAAGGATGTAAAACTTGTAAAAAGCAAAGAAGAATTTTTCAAGAAGCTACAAGATGATAAAACGATTACTTCATTAGATATTGCAGATTATATTTTAACAAAATTTAATTGCACGCATACTAGACTGCAAAAATTGTTGTACTATTGTTATGCTGATTATTTGTGCAAATTTAACGAAAAACTATTTAACGACAAGATTTATGCATTTAAATATGGTCCAGTTATTTCATTGGTTTATGAAAAATATAAACACACAAGATATGATGTTAATCCGATAGAAGTACAATCAAAATATGAGATGCCGATTAGAAGCAGAATTCTTGTTGGTGATAAAGGATTGCAAAAGATTAATTCGATAGAAGAAACTTTAAGCAAATATAAATATTATAACACTAGAACTTTAATTGCTTTAACTCATAGAAAAAATACTCCTTGGGAGGTTAGTCACAAAGGAGAAAGAGAATATGAGAAAATTTTGGATGAAAAAATCTTATTGTTTCATAAAAATGAAGAATGTTAAAGTCTAAAAAGCGTTAGATGTTTTCTAACGCTTTTAATATTGCGGTTCGGCTGGTTCACCACCCGTGCAACCACATAAAGAAAGGACACACGATTTTGTGTGTCCTTTCTTTATGTTATTGAAAGTAGTAGGGTAGAGGATTTGAAACAGCGTTAAAAAACGGTAGCCACCTACCGTTTTAGCGGTGACCGAAGTTTTTTGCAAAGCATAAGTTGGAGATGCTCGTAAATTGCTTTGCAAAAAGCAAGAAAAAAATACCCTTCCTCAGCCGGAGACGGCAAACCTCTCGCAAACTACCGTTTGCTTTCCCCTTATTAAGGGGCAGAAACCCCGCAACCAAACGAAAACGGATAGGTAAAAGCCTATCCGTTTTTTATTGTTAAAAGTGGCTAAAATTGTCAGTTATTGATTAAATAATTAAGCCAAAAAAGTGATAAACAGATGTAAAAAATGATTGATACTATTAAATAAAAGTGCTAATATTATAAAAAAGCGCGAAGGTGAAGTATGGAACTTGATAAAGTAATTAGCGAAAGATTTTCGGTAAGGAACTTTAAGCCTGAAAGGGTTAAAAAAGAGCATATAGATAAAATATTAAAGGCAGGGCATTTAGCACCCACGGGTTGCAATTATCAACCACAAAGGATACTTGTTATAAATAGCGAAAGCGCGATTGAAAAGTTGAAAGGTTGCACTAAATGTCATTTTAATGCGCCTACTGCATTTTTAGTTTGCCATAACATAGAAGAAAGTTGGGTAAGGCCATATGATGGGGCGTTATCTTCGCCAGTTGATGCAGTAATTGTGGCAACGCATATGATGCTTAAAGCGCAAGACTTGGGTGTTGGGTGTTGTTGGGTAATGCATTTTAACCCTGAACTAATTAAAAAGGAGTTTAACTTGCCAGATGGCGTAATTCCACAAGCGCTTTTAGTTATGGGGTATGCGTCAAGTGAGGCAAAGCCACTTGCAATGCACGAAAAGGTTAAAGATATTAACGAAGTGGTTTTTTACGATACTTTTTAGGAGCAAAATATGTATTTTGATGAGTTGAAGTTGGGCATGAGTGTAGAAATTGCGCCTGCGCCTATAATAAAAGAAAAGATGATAGAGTTTGCAAAGGACTACGATAATATTCCATTACATACTGATGAAGAGTATGCAAAAACCACGCATTTTGGGAAACTGATTGCACCTGGGGTAATGAGTTTTATGGTGGTTTGGGCAAAGTATTTAGAAGTGGATTTTTTTGGGGAGCAGTTGCTTGCTGGTAAGGCGACTAAAATAGAGTGGATAAAGCCCGTGTTTGCAGGCGATATTTTATCGGGCAAAGCAACCATTACTAAATTAGAAACAAGGAACGAAAAGAACGGGCTTGTGGAAGTTAGCATTAGCGCGTTTAATCAAAATGGCGAACTGGTTTTAACGGGTATTACCGAAGCGATAGTAAAAAGAAAAAGATAAGAAGTTATGAAAAAAACATATGTTACAAATATGCCTAATCATATAGGCGCGTTTTTAAAGGCAAGTAAATGTTTTTCTGAACTTGGCATTAACATTACAAGGGTAAGTTATAATAAAGCGGTGGATTCTCACACGCTATTTATTGATGTTGAGGGCGAAGAAAAAGATATTAAGCGCGCCGATAAAAAATTGCAAGAAATAGGGTATTTATCAAACGGCGCAGAAAATAGCAAAATAACGCTACTTGAATTTGTGCTTGAAGATAAGGCAGGTAGTGTAACTAAAGTTTTAGAAATAATAAGTGAGTTTAACTTTAACATTTCGTATATGAGTTCACAAGAAAACGGAAGTGGTTTTCAAAGATTTAAGATGGGGCTTTACGAAAACGGTTCAAGCGACATTGAAAGGTTTATAGAAAGGGTAAAAAAGATATGTGAAGTAAATGTTATTGACTACAATCGCGTAGAAAAAGTTTATGATAACAGTTTGTTTTACAGTTCCTATTCAAAAGCGCTTGTTGATGTTATGGGCTTGCCAGCCGAAAAGACAAAGGAAGTTTTGGTAAATGTAAACCTTGCTATGCAAACGCTTGACGAAAAGGGGCTTTCGCCTTATAAAACCTTTGATAGCATTAGTAGGTTTGCCGAACTTTTGGCAGAGTGTAAGGCAGATTCCTTTAAGCCACGAATAAGTGAATACAATATTTTACCAAACACTAAAATCACACTTATTGAGCCTAATTGTGGAAGCAATACTGCGATTATTGAAAGCAATGGTGAAAGGTTGTTTGTTGATTCTGGGTATGCTTGTTATAGAAATGAAATGCTAAAAATCATTAACGAATTAGTTGCTGATTTTGGGAAAAGAGAAGAACAACTGTTCATTACCCACGCCGATGTTGACCATTGTGGGCTTGCTAACGATTTTGATTTTGTTGTGGTGGGCGAAAGAACTGCAGACTGCTTGATAGCCGAAAGCGAATTGCGTTTTGGGTATAGAGAAAATAATCCTTTGCATAGACCGTATGTGAATATTTGCAAAATACTTACAGAGTATAAGCCTATTAAAAAAGAGAAGGTGTTTGCTAAATGGAAAAAATCGTCACTTTCTAAATGTTTAGAAAAGGTGGGCGAATTTAAGGTTGGCGAATTAGATTTTAGTGTGTATGAGGGTAAAGGCGGGCATTTGCTTGGCGAAACATTGCTTATAGATTTTAACAATAAAATTGCCTTTACTGGTGATGTGTTTATAAACATAAACGGCTTAACACCAAAGCAAGCCGAATACAATAAATACGCACCTATTTTGATGACTTCGGTAGACACCAACCCCCTTCTTTGCGCCGAAGAACGAAAAGAATTGCTTGATATTTTAGGCGATGGGAACTGGAAGATATTTGGTGGACACGGTAAAATGAAAGAGTATTGTAAAGGGTAAAAGTTAATAAAAGTTTATTAAAAGGTGGCAAAAAATTGCCACCTTTTAAGCAAAGTATGCATAGATTTTTAATACTTATATATATTGTTTAGTGGCAAAAAAGCACCGAAAAAAATTTTTAAAAAATAAATAAAAAATGCTTGACAAGGTTTATATGATGGTGCTAAAATCCAAATATCTTAATAAAAAGGCTACGACGAAGACGGTATTCGTTAAATAGTTTTCCCAGAGAGTTGGGGGTGGTGAAATCCCAACAAAACCAAACGAACAAACCTATCACTTCCGAGCCGAAAGCCCCAAAAGTTAATCGCTTAGTAGGCGCTTTCCGTGATTGCTGCGTTAAGGCATAGGAATTGATGGATTCCAAAAAGTGGCAAAGTAATTTGCAAATTGAGTGGTACCGCGTATGTTAAACATTCGTCTCAATGAAAATTGAGGCGATTTTTTTATTTTAATTTTAATTTTTTAAGGAGGTTAACGCTATGAACACCAACAAAACTTTAACACAGTTATCGGAAATCGCGACTAGGATAAAGGAGTTGCGTGAGATTATTGGCTACTCTGTAGCACAAATGGCGGAAAAAACCGACACAACTGTAAATCAATACCTTGAATACGAAAGTGGCAAAGTAGATATCCCATTTTCGTTTATACACAAATGCGCTTTAGCGTTTGATGTTGAAATGACCGAACTATTAGAAGGTAATTCGGCAAGGCTTTCAAGTTATACCGTAACAAGAAAGGGTCAAGGTCAAGGCACGGTTAAAGAAGACGGCATTGACATTGCAAACCTTGCGCCCAAGTTTAAAGATAAACTTGCAGAGCCATACTGGGTTAAATATGAATATTCTGCAAGCCAACAAAATAAGCCTATCCAACTCACCACTCACTCTGGCCAAGAGTTTGACCTTGTTTTAAGTGGTAGCCTAAAAGTTCAAGTAGGCGAACACACCGAAGTTTTAGAAGAGGGCGATAGCATTTACTATAACTCATCAACCCCACACGGTATGATAGCCGTTGGTGGAAAAGACTGCGTGTTCTGCGCCGTTGTTATGAGTGGCGACGACACCGAAGAAACGGTTGTTAGAAAGAGTGTTATGGCTGCAAAAAAATCGCAAAAACTTGTTTGCGAAAAGTTTGTTGAAACTACCGAAAACGAAAACGGCGAACTCAAAGCAATCAACTTTAAAAACACCGATACCTTTAACTTCGGCTTTGATATCGTTGATGGAATTGCCGAAAAATACCCCGAAAAACTTGCTATGCTACATTTAGATAAGCATAAAAATGAGCGTAGGTTTACATTTAAAGATATTAAGCGCGCATCAAACCAAGTGGCAAACTATTTTACTTCGCTTGGAATTAAAAAGGGCGATAAGGTAATGCTTGTTTTAAAGCGCCACTATCAATTCTGGTTCTGTATGGTTGCGCTCCATAAACTTGGCGCAGTTGCAATCCCTGCAACCAACCAACTAAAAGAACACGACTTTGAATACCGTTTTAATTCGGCAGGTGTAAAAGCATTAGTTTGCACGGCTGATGGCGATACCTATCAATACGCAGAAAATGCTGCTAAAAAATGCCCTTGTGTTGAACAACTTGTTATGGTTGGTGGCGCAAAAGAAGGCTGGCGTGATTTTGATAAGGAATACGGCTTGTTCTCTGGCAAGTTTGAGCGCGACGAAAACTCTTCTTGTGGCGAAGATACTGCACTTATGTTCTTTACTTCAGGAACTACTGGCAATCCTAAAATGGCAGCGCATAAACATACCTATGCTTTAGGCCACTTTGTAACGGCTAAATACTGGCATTGTTGTGAACGCGATGGTTTACACTTAACCATAAGCGATACCGGTTGGGGTAAATCGCTTTGGGGCAAACTCTATGGTCAATGGCTATGCGAAGGCGCAGTGTTCGTTTACGATTTTGATAAGTTTGATGAAAACGACATTTTGCCTATGTTCAAGCAATACGGAATAACCACTTTCTGCGCTCCACCCACAATGCTTAGAATGCTTATCCGTGGCGACCTTTCTAAGTTTGACCTTTCTTCAATCCACCATATGACAACGGCAGGCGAAGCGCTTAACCCAGAAGTTCATAAGCAATTTAAAGATGCAACGGGCTTAGATATTATGGAAGGCTTTGGCCAAACCGAAACCACCCTTGCAATCGCCAACCTTGTTGGAACTACCCCAAAAATCGGCGCAATGGGTAAAGCAAGCCCACAATTTGATGTTGATGTTGTTGACCCCGATGGTAATAGAGTTGCCGACGGCGAAGTTGGTGAAATTGTTATCCATACCGACAAAACCGTTCCTTGTGGACTTTTCAAAGAATATTATCGTGATGCCGAAAAAACCCAAGAGGCTTGGCACGATGGTTTATACCACACAGGCGATACTGCTTGGCGCGACGAAGACGGATACTTCTGGTATGTTGGTAGGGTAGATGATGTTATAAAATCTTCTGGCTACCGTATAGGGCCGTTTGAAATTGAAAGCGTTATTATGGAACTCCCTTATGTTTTAGAGTGCGGTGTTTCTGCCGTTCCTGATGAAGTAAGGGGGCAAGTAGTTAAGGCAAGCATAGTTCTAACAAAAGGCACTACCCCAAGCGAAGAATTAAAGAAAGAAATCCAAAACTATGTTAAATAACATACTGCTCCTTATAAATACCCAAGGGTAGTTGTGTTCCGTGATGAATTGCCCAAAACTATAAGTGGCAAAATCCAAAGAAACAAATTATAAACTCCGTTGCACTCCGTTTCTTGTAGGAACAAAGATAAACTCCGTTATGCTGTGTTTCTTGTAGGAACAAAGATAAAAAACTTTAAAATTAAAATCGCCACGCGTTCCGCGTGGCGATTATTTTTATAATGTTTTATAAAATTGCTATTGATATGGTGCAGTAGATTATTAGTGATAATGCGTCTACAATAGTTGTCATAAGTGGGCTTGCAACAACGGCTGGGTCTAAGTGGCATTTTTTAGCAACAAGGGGAAGTATACAGCCAACAAGTTTTGCCATTACAATGCTTATTAAGCAAACAAGCGAAATAATAAGCGCATAGTTAATAGATATATCGTTATATAATCTATCAAGTAGCATAATTTTAGCAAAGCAAATTATTGCTATTGATATGCCAACTAATAGCGAAACTAAAAGTTCTTTTAATATAACTTTAAGTATATCGCCAAAACTAACTTCTTCAACGGCTATTGCACGAATAACGGTAACCGAAGTTTGACCGCCTGCATTACCCGCCGTGCCCATAAGCATAGGAACAAAGGCGTATAAAATGGCATCTAATCTATCTTCGTAGCCTGCAAGTATCATACTTGTAAAAGTAGAAGTTATAAGTAAGATTATAAGCCAAGGTGCGCGTGCGCGCCAAATAGAGAAGATTGATTGTTTTAGATATGGTTTTTCGGTTGGAGCAACACCCGCCATTTTATGGATATCTTCGGTTGCCTCTTCTTGGATAACGTCTACCGCGTCGTCTACGGTAACGATACCAACTAAAAGCCCTTCTTTATCAACAACCGGCAAAGCGATAAAATCGTATTTGGAAAGTTTTAGGGCAACTTGCTCTTTATCTTCAAGGGTTTCAACCGTTATAACGGCCGTTGTCATAATATTTTCAATTAAATCTTGCTTGCTTGAAAGTAGCAAATCTTTAACGGTTACAACGCCTATTAACTTTTTCTTTTTGCCAACAACATAGCAAGTGTAAATGCTTTCTTTGTTAACACCCGTTTGCCTAATTTTGTCAAAGGCCTCTTCAACAGTCATTGTAGGCGATAGGGAAACGAACTCTGGCGTCATTATGCTACCAGCAGTATCATCAGGGTAGGCAAGAAGTTCGTTTATTTGTTTTCTATTTTCAGGGTCGCTATTTTTAAGTATTCTCTTAACCACATTTGCAGGCATTTCTTCAATGACATCAACCGTGTCGTCAAGGAACATATCGTCAATAACGGCTTTAAGTTCTTTATCGGTAAAGGCTTTGATAAGCGTTTCTTGAGTGTCTGCGTCAAACTCAATGAATACATCTGATGCAAGTTCTTTAGGGAGCAAACGGAAAAACACGATAATCTCTTTTTCATCAAGGTTATCTTCTGCGTAGAGCGCGATATCGGCAGGAGCCATATCAAGTAGCGTCATTCTCAAATCTGCAAACTTGCGCGTTTCAAAGAAAAATGTTAACTTTTCGTATAAAACTTCCATTTCTTCGCTCATATTTTTTACCCCCTTTATTTTTAATAAAATAAAAACGCCTATCAACCGATAGACGCTTGCAAAAAATTCGCCCTAAAAGCGCGTTCCATACAAGCTTTAACTCCGTAGGGCTGTGTAATTGCGTTAGATTAGGCCTTGATTCGACCTAAACTGTTCACCATCTAATAGTGTCTCCACTACTTTGCGGTAGCAATCCGTATCCCTATGGTAGCCTTACCTACCGGACATATTTATATTTTAAGTTTACTCTTATTATTCAATCTTGTCAACGAATTTTTTATATATCGTTAAATATTTTTTTTGATGTGGGGTGAGTTTGTTTGTTCATCATTTAATGATTTCATAAGTTCGTTAATATCGTTGTATTTTTTTGCTTGTTTTTTTCCACACATTATGTCGTTAACTTCTTTTAATGCCTTTTTAGTTTTTCGTTTGGGTTTGTTCTCTATCATTATTGTATCCTTAAAAAAAATTTTTTATTGTTTTTCTTCGGCGTTTTTTACAGAGTAGGCAATTTCGGGGTTGGCTTTGGTTAAGTCGCTAACAAAATCTGCAAAAAGGGTGGGGGAAATAACCACCACGGTATATTTATTTTCGCCGTAGTATAAAACAAGTTTATCGCTTTTTAAAAAGTGAATAACATCAGTTATATCGGCAAGCGGGATTTTGGTAAAGATAATGCCAAAGTTAGTGTATAAATTGCCATTTTTAATAAAGTATTTACTGCTAATTACTATTGAAATGCAAATTACCGAAACCAAAAGGTTTACCACTATAAGCAAAACATAGCCTGCTATGTTTAAGGTGGTAAGGTTTTTTACGGCTATAAGGTTAAAGATATTATAGCCCACGCCAAAAAGGGTTATTAAAAATGCAACTACTAATAGGGTTTTGATTAGCCCTGAAAACAAAAACTTATATTTATTCATAAGTGTATTGTATAATATTTTTGAAAAAATATCAAGGCGAAAGAGGTAAAACCTTGTCGGTTTTAATTTTTTTGCTTGCATTTAGTAAACTATCGTTATATAATAAATAAGATTTACAAAATAATTTATGGATGGACTTATTTATGGTAAAACTTTTCAAAAAAGGCGTTTACTACAAGGGTGGTAAACTTGTTAAGGCTAACTGCGTAGATAAAGATGCTTTGAAAGGCACTATTGCCTATGGCATTTTGCAAAGCCACAATATTTCTGGCAACGAAAATAAACTTACTATTAAGTTTGATGAAATCACTTCGCACGATATAACCTATGTTGGTATTATTCAAACGGCAAAGGCATCTGGGCTTAATGAGTTTCCACTTCCTTACACATTAACTAACTGCCACAACTCACTTTGCGCAGTTGGTGGAACTATCAACGAAGATGACCATGTGTTTGGGCTTTCTGCTGCAAAAAAATACGGTGGCGCGTTTGTTCCACCACACCTTGCAGTTATCCATCAATATATGCGTGAAATGCGCGCGTTTAGTGGCGGTATGATTTTGGGTAGCGATTCGCACACCCGTTATGGTGCTTTGGGAACTATGGCTGTTGGCGAAGGTGGACCTGAACTTGTTAAACAACTTTTAGATAAAACCTATGATGTTGATATGCCTGAAATTGTTGCAGTAGAACTAAGGGGTAAACTTCGCAAGGGTGTTGGCCCACACGATGTGGCGCTTGCGTTAGTTAAGGCAACCTTTAAGAGTGGGTTTGTTAAAAACAGAGTTTTAGAGTTTGTTGGTAGTGGCATTAAAAATCTTTCTATGGATTTTAGAAACGGCATTGATGTTATGACCACCGAAACCACCTGTTTATCTTCTGTTTGGGAAACCGACGAAGTGGTTAAAGATTACTACGAAACTCACGGTAGGGTTGGTGCATACAAAGAATTAAAGGCAAAAGACGGCGCATACTACGATAGGGGTATTGTTATTAACCTTTCTAAAGTTGAGCCTATGATTGCGCTACCTTTCCACCCATCAAATGCTTATACCATTAGAGAGTTTTTATCAAGGCCATACGAACTTTTAAGAGAGTGCGAAATTGCAGGTCAAAAACTTTTAAAGAACGGTGAGTTTAAGTTAACCGATAAAATCGTTGACGGCAAGGTTTATGTTGAACAAGGCGTTATTGCTGGTTGCGCTGGTGGTATGTATGAAAATATTGCCGAAGCAAGCGAAATACTTGGCGAAGATTATATTGATAACAACGATTTTACACTTGATGTTTATCCATCAAGCCAACCTGTTTATAAAGGGCTTGTTGATAGTGGCTACATTAGTAAACTTATGCAAAACGGCGCAGTTATTAAAACGGCGTTCTGTGGACCTTGTTTTGGTGCAGGTGATGTTCCACAAAACAACGGACTTTCTATTAGGCACACTACCAGAAACTTTGAAAGTAGAGAGGGCAGTAAGCCTGCTAACGGACAGTTGTCGGCAGTTGCGCTTATGGACGCAAGAAGTATTGCCGCAACGGCTAAAAACGGTGGCGCAATAACTTCGGCTATGGATTATGACTATAAGAAAAAGAAGAAAAAGTATAACTTTGACCACTCAATTTATAAGGCAAGGGTATTTAACGGCGTAGGTAAGGGCGACAATGAAATCGCTTTGAAATACGGACCTAATATTGCCGACTGGCCAAAGATGGAAGCATTAAAAGATAACCTTTTACTTAAAGTTGTTTCCGTTCTTCAAGACCCTGTTACCACTACTGATGAACTTATTCCATCAGGCGAAACTTCTTCGTATAGGTCAAACCCATTAAAACTTGCAGAGTTTGCTCTTTCAAGAAAAGACCCTGAATATGTTGCAAGGGCAAAGGCAGTTAAAGAAGAAGTGTTCCCAACTGATACTGAGTTTAACAAAGAAAACACCACCTACGGTAGTGTGGTTTGTTCAATAAAGCCGGGTGATGGCTCTGCAAGAGAACAAGCGGCATCTTGCCAAAGGGTGTTAGGCGGTGTTGCAAACATTGCCAAAGAATATGCTACAAAGCGATATCGTTCAAACCTTATTAACTGGGGTATGATACCCTTCCTTGCAGAAAAGAACGATTTTGCCGTTGGCGAATATGTTTATATTGAAAATATAAAAGATGCTATTAGTAGTGGCAAAACTGAGTTTAAGGCAAAGGTTTTAGGCGAAAAAACTCGCGAAATTACTTTAAGGATTGACCCACTTACTGATGCAGAAAAACAAATTATACTTGATGGTTGTTTAATTAACTATTACAGAAAATAAAAAGTTAAAACTAATGCCCGTTGCTTTTTGGCAACGGGCATTTTATTTTTAAACTCAACATAAATTATTTGGGGGTGATTTTTTGGGTTTTGAACAAAATATTTTAGAGTGCTTTAACTGTTTTACTGAGCCTATGTTTAAGGCGTGTTTGATAGGTGATAATGCTGTTTATTTGCAAGGGGTTAAGGGGCTTAAAAGTTTTTCAAATGAGAGCATAGTGGTGTTTTTAAAAAGGGGAGAAGTGGAAATTAAAGGGGAAAACTTATATATTAAAAAATACTGTTTAGGAGATGTTGCGATTTGTGGAAAAATAAGCGCCATTTTGAAAAGTTAAAAGAAGAAATATACGATTACTATTTAGTTAGTGGCTTAAACCTTGATATTTTTCTAAATATGCTCATAAAAAACGGCATAAAAATAAAAAACGCGCGCAAAAAAGGTAGAAAAAAACTGAAAATAGGCGTTTCAAGAGTTCATTCGCAAAAATTTTTTGCAATTACTTCTAACTTGTGCTATAATGTTAAAAAGATAGGCGAAGGTGGAAGATATTTCCCTTTGCTTTTAGCAAAGAAAAATATCGGTGCTATTTTAGGGGCTATAATTTTTACCTTTTTTAGCGTGGCGTTTAATGGTGTTTTGCTCTCTATTGATTTTGAAGGAAGTGGCAAAGCATATTCCCAACAAGTTTTAAGTTATATTGAAAGTTGTGGCGTTAAAAAGGGGGCTATGTTTAGCCAGTTTGATTTAGATAGCCTTGCCGATAATATTGTGGCTAATAACAATAACTTGTCGTTTGCGTCTTGCGAAAAGGTGGGCAACCGATTAAAAGTGGTGCTTATAAAAAGCCAAACGGAAAAACTTAAAGATACTTTTTATGAACTTCGCGCAGGCGATAGTGGTGTGGTTAAAGAGTTAACCGTTTACCGTGGAACTGCCGTGGTTAATGTTGGCGATTTTGTTAGCGAAAATGACCTTTTAGTTGGTGGCTACGCAGTTATTAAAGACAAGGTCGTTAAAATTAATGTTATTGCAAGGGTAGTGCTTATTTGCGAAAAGGAGTTTAGGTTTTTTAGCCAACTTAATAATAGCGAAAGTATTGCCGAAATGCTTGCAGTTGAAGTGGTTAATGGCATAAGCGAAGTTGTTGATATTAAAACAACAAAAACCAAAGTTAAAAATGGGTATGAATACCTTGTGAAAGTGTATTCGCAAAAGGTGTTTTCTACCCAAAATTAAAGGATAGATATGAAAAAAGAAAAATCAGGAAAATTACAAACTTGGAGCAAAAAAGATATTGCGCTTAACATTGTTGTGTATGTGGTAAACCTATTAGTGATTATGGGTCTATTCATACTTTCGGCGTATATCAACTGTTTTACCGACGGTATTAGTTTCAAAAATTATATGGCAGATGTAAGAAAGCCGTTATATCTTTTTGTTATGATGATACTTTGCGTTGCGATAATGGCAGTATACTTTTTCTTTGAAGATAGAAACTTTATGAAAAGTGCAAAAAACTCACAAATGATTTTTACCGTTATGGAGTTTGCACTTATCGTGTGCTATGCGCTTGGAAAGTTTGTTAATATTTATCTTCGTCCACTTGCGTTAGTTGCGTTGTTCACCTTGTTTTTAACCAACAGAAAAACGGCAATTTTCACTAATGTAATATTTTGTTTAATGGTATTGCTTATGGACTCATTTACAAATAGTGGACTTGATGCATCATACTCATCATTACTTATCGGCTTTACTTCTGGTATGCTTGCAATCTACTTGGTTGGCAATGAGTTTTCAAGGTGGGGTGTTGTTGGTCGTAGCATTATAATAAGCGCGCCAACGGTAATTTATTTAACACTTGCCCATTTTGAATATGGTTTGCCTAACTTTTTAGCAAGTATAATTTCGGGTGCATCTTCTGGATTTTTAACAGGTGTGTTGTTCTTTGCGTTTATATCTGCTTTTGAAAACATTTTTGGCAAGGTTACCTGTTTTAAGTTAGCCGAACTTACCGACCATAAGTCAAGGCTTATTCGTAAAATCATAACCGAAGCCCCTGGAACATTTAACCACTCAATAGTGCTTTCAAATATCGCAGAAGCCTGCGCTTTGGCGATAGGCGAAGATTCGCTTTTGGCAAGAACTTGCGCATACTATCATGATGTGGGTAAACTTCGCCGTCCAGAGTTTTTTATGGAAAACCAAACAGACAAGGTTAACCCGCACGACGATTTGACCCCAGAACTTTCTACCAACATTATTCGTTCACACGCGCAAGATGGATACCAACTTGTTTTGAAACACGGCTTGCCCAAAGAGATTGCTGATGTGTGCTTAGAGCACCACGGAACTATGCCTATTTTCTATTTCTATGGCAAGGCTAAAAAGTTTACTGATGGCGAAGTTGATATCGCGCAGTATAGTTATTATGGACCTAAACCACAAACCAAAATTGCTGCAATTATTATGATTGCAGATGGTTGTGAGGCGGCGGTTAGAACACTTGCCGATAGGTCAAGAGATAGCGTTACAAAAGTTGTTAGAAAAATTGTTAGTGACCGTATGGCACTTGGTCAGTTTGATGAGTGCGAAATTACACTTAAAGAACTTAACATTATTATCAACACCGTTGTTAACAGTTTAACGGGTGTTTACCATAGCCGTGTTGAATACCCAACGCTTACACTTGAAGGTATAACGGAAGAAAGTCCGTTGGTTTCTGGTGGACAGGACGCGAAGATTGAACCGGGGCTTATTGAACCCGAAAAAAAGGAAGAACCTGTTAAAGAAAAAACGGAAAGCGCGCCAGTTGCGCAAAAAACTGCAAAGCCAAAAACTACTAAATCTAAACCTAAACAAACTGTTAAAATGCAAGAATTACCTATAGAAGAAAAGGATGAAAAATAATGGGCAAACTTAAATTAGAGTGCTTTGATAAAAAAATTAAAACACGCAAAATCGCAAAGGCAGTATATCAAACCCTTTGCCAAGAAGATAACTTAAAAGCAGAACTTGTTTTTGCAAGTAGCGAAAAAATACACGCGCTTAATAAAGACACGCGTGGTGTGGATTCGGTTACTGATGTTTTGTCTTACCCCATTTTAGAAAACCAAAGGGGTGAAATTATCAAGCGCGAAAACCACCGCACCGAACTTGATGGTAGGTATGTGTTTATAGGTTCAATAGTGCTTTGCGAAGATAAAATTATTGAGCAAGCCAAAGAACTTGGGCATAGCACCGAACAAGAAATGACCTACCTTATTGTTCACGGTCTTATGCATTTATTCGGCTACGACCATATGACAGAAGAAGATAAACGCCAAATGCGTGCCGTTGAAAAACTTGCACTTAAAAGGCTTGGGGTAGAAGAATAATGAAGAGTGGGTATGTTGCCGTTATAGGTAGGGCAAATGCTGGGAAATCTACCCTTGTGAACGCGTTTGTTGGCGAAAAGGTTAGTATTGTTTCGCCAAAACCCCAAACTACAAGAGAGCGAATTATGGGTGTTTTAACCACAGATGATATGCAAATCGCTTTCGTTGATACCCCAGGACTTTATAAGGCAGAAAGTTTACTCAATTCGGTAATGCAAAAAACTGCCTTTGACACGGCAGATGATGTAGATTTAATTTTGTATGTGTTAGATGCTCACGAAGGGGCAAGCGAAAAAGATAAAGCGCTTTTTGAAAAGTTTTTAAAGGCGAAAGTGCCTGTGGTTTTAGCGCTCAACAAAATTGATATTATGCCTGAAAGTTTGCTCATTAGCGAAGTTGGTGAGTTTGGCGAATACGGTGTAGATGTTGTGCCTGTTTCGGCAAGGAAAAAGAAAAATCTAAAAGAACTTGTTAAAACAATTAAAAACCTTTTACCTGATGGCGATAGGCTTTTTGATGAAGAGATTATTAGCGATAGAAGTGAAAGGTTTATGATTGCCGAAATAATGCGCGAAAAAATACTCTTGAAGTTCCAAAAAGAAATACCACACGGCGTTGCAGTTATTGTAAATGAGTTTAAGTATGCAAACGGTGGAAAAAGGTGCGATATAAGTTTAGATATTGTTTGCGAAAAGGCTAATCACAAAGCCATTTTAATAGGCAAGCAAGGTAGCGCAATAAAAGAAGTTTCAACAATGGCAAGGCTTGAACTTGAAAGATTTTTAGACTGCAAGGTGTTTTTAACTACCTATATTAGAGTAGATGAAAACTGGCGCGATAACGCGTATGCCTTAAAAAAACTTGGCTACGACGGAGTGTAAAAAAGAATAATAATTTTTGCCTTTCTCATACTAACAATAGGGGGCAAAAATGGAAGATAAAGAAAAGTTTGATTTTAAAAACCCTGCAGACTCTGCGTGGGAACTTTTTGAAAAAACAGGCAAGGTTTCATACTACCTGTTATACAAAAACTTGATAAAGAAATAGAAAAACTAATATGGAAGAAAAGTTAAACGGAATAGTGCTGGGCGGAGTAAGTTACGGCGATAACGATAAGATTTTGAACATTTTTACCCTTGAAAAGGGTAAAGTATCTGCTCGCATAAAAGGTGTTAAAAAGGCAAGCGCAAAGTTAAAATTTGCCGCTGAGCCTTTTTGTTTTGCCGAATTTGTGTTTTTAGTAAGTGGCGATAAAAGAACTGTTAAAACGGCGTCGCTTATAGAAAGTTTTTACCCTGTTAGAGAAGATATCGTTAAGTTTTTTTGCGCGGCAACCGTGTTAGAGTTTGTTAAAAAGTTTTTCCGTGAAAATATTACAGATAGCGAAATGTTTGTGCTTGTTTTAGATGCTCTTAAAAAAATTGCCTACGGCAATTCGCCAAAAAAAGAGTTGCTTGCCTTTTTGATTTTTGCGCTTAAAGAAGTGGGGTATGCCTTAAAACTTGACGGGTGTTTTGCGTGCGAAAAAGATATTGAAGTTAAGCCATATTTTGACTATAATGTAGGTGGATTTTTTTGCGAAAATTGTTTTATGGGCGTGGGCAGAGAAATCAACATTAAAACATATTTAGCCTTAAAGGCAGTAAGCGAAGAAAAGGATATTCTTGAAGAAGATGCTACCTTGGGGTTAAGGCTAATAGACTATTACATTTCTAATAAAGCCGAAGAAAAAATGGTTGCGCTTGAAGAACTTATTAGGCAAAAACTGTAAAAATATAATAATATTTTGTTAATAAGGGTTGAAAAAAAATTAATATTAGTGTAGAATAATAAAGATAATTAAAAGTTTAGAAAAACTTTAATCAAATTTGAAAAAATTTTGGAGGAATATTTTAATGAAGAAGTATGTTTACTTATTCAGCGAAGGCGATGCTTCAATGAGAAACACCCTTGGTGGTAAAGGTGCAAACCTTGCAGAAATGACCAAAATCGGTTTACCTGTTCCACAAGGCTTTACCATTTCAACCGAAGCGTGCACCCAGTATTATGAAGACGGCAAGCAAATCAATAGCGATATCCAAGCCGAAATCATGGCAAACATTGAAAAACTTGAAAAAATCACCGGCAAAAAGTTTGGCGACAAGGAAAATCCATTGCTCGTTTCTGTTCGTTCTGGTGCAAGAGCATCAATGCCTGGTATGATGGACACCATTCTTAACCTTGGTTTGAACGAAGAAGTTGTTGAAGTTTTAAGTGCTAAATCTGGCAACCCCAGATGGGCTTGGGACTGCTACAGAAGATTTATTCAAATGTTCTCTGATGTAGTTATGGAAGTTGGTAAGAAATACTTTGAAAAACTTATTGACGAAATGAAAGAAGCAAAGGGCGTTGAGTTTGATGTGGATTTAACTGCAGAAGACTTAAAAGAACTTGCTAACCAATTCAAACAAGAATATAAAAACCAACTTGGAACTGACTTCCCAAGCGACCCCAAGGTTCAACTTTTTGAAGCAGTTAAAGCCGTTTTCCGTTCTTGGGACAACCCCCGTGCAAATATCTATCGTATGGACCACGATATCCCATATAGTTGGGGTACTGCAGTAAATGTTCAAATGATGGCATTTGGTAACATGGGTGATGATTGTGGAACGGGTGTTGCATTTACCCGTAACCCTGCAACTGGTGAAAAAGGTCTTATGGGTGAATTCTTAATGAACGCTCAAGGCGAAGATGTAGTTGCTGGTGTTAGAACCCCAATGCCTATTTCTAAAATGGCTGAAGTTCTTCCTGATGTATATACTCAATTCGTTAAAATTTGCAATATCTTAGAAAACCATTATAGAGATATGCAAGATATGGAGTTCACCATTGAAAAAGGTCAACTCTATATGCTCCAAACCAGAAATGGTAAGAGAACTGCTGCCGCTGCTATTAGAATCGCTTGCGACCTTTTAGACGAAGGCATGATTAACGAAGAAGAAGCACTCTTACAAATTGATGCTAAAACTCTTGATATGTTATTACACCCAACCTTTGATGCTGCTGCATTAAAGGCTGCTGATAAAAACAATGTTGTTGGCAAGGGTATTGCCGCATCTCCTGGTGCTGCTGCAGGAACTATCGTGTTCACTTCTGAAGATGCAGTTGCAGAAGGCAAGAAAGGCAACAAGGTTATTCTTGTTCGTTTAGAAACTTCTCCCGAAGATATTGAAGGTATGAAATATGCTCAAGGTATCTTAACCGTTCGTGGTGGTCAAACTTCTCACGCAGCCGTTGTTGCTCGTGGTATGGGAACTTGCTGCGTATCTGGTTGTGGCGATATCAAAATGCACGAAGAAGAAAAATACTTTGAACTTGCTGGCAAGATTTTCCGTGAAGGTAGCGAACTTTCACTTGACGGTTCAACCGGTAATATCTATGATATTATGATTAAAACCGTTCCTGCTGACCCCAACAGTGGATACTTCGGCAGAATTATGAAACTTGCTGATAAATATAAGAAACTTGGCGTTAGAACTAACGCAGATACCCCTGCAGATGCAGAACGCGCTGCTGAACTTGGCGCTCAAGGTATAGGTCTTTGCAGAACAGAGCATATGTTCTTTGGACCTGGCAGAATTGACAAGTTACGTGAAATGATTTGTTCTGAAAGCGTTGAAGAAAGAAAGGCTGCTCTTGACAAGATTGAACCTATGCAACAAGCAGACTTTGAAGGTCTTATGGAAGCACTCAAAGGCTACCCTGTAACCATTCGTTTCCTTGACCCACCACTTCACGAATTCGTTCCTACCGAAGCTGCTGATATCAAACTTTTAGCAGACGCAAAGGGCAAAACTGTTGAAGATATTAAAGTATTCTGCGAATCACTCCACGAATTCAACCCAATGATGGGTCACCGTGGTTGCCGTTTAACGGTTACTTATCCTGAAATCGCAGTAATGCAAACCAAGGCTATCATCAAGGCGGCTATCAATGTTCAAAAACGCCACCCAGACTGGAAAGTAGAACCTGAAATTATGATTCCATTAGTTGGCGAAATCAAAGAACTTGCTTTCTGTAAGAAGATTGTTGTTGAAACTGCTGATGCTTTAATTAAAGAAGCAGGTGTTAACATTGCTTACGAAGTTGGAACTATGATTGAAATCCCAAGAGCAGCGCTCACCGCTGATGAAATCGCTAAAGAAGCAGAGTTCTTCTGTTTCGGCACTAACGACTTAACCCAAATGACCTTCGGTTTCTCTCGTGACGACTCTGGTAAGTTCTTACCATCTTACTATTCGGCTAAGATTTACGAATCTGACCCATTTGCAAGACTTGACACCACCGGTGTTGGTAAACTTATGGATATGGCTGTTAAAATGGGTAAGGCAACCCGTGATACTATTCACTGTGGTATTTGTGGTGAACACGGTGGCGACCCATCGTCAATTGAGTTCTGCCACGCAATCGGTTTAGATTATGTATCATGCTCACCATTTAGAGTTCCAATTGCAAGACTTGCTGCTGCACAAGCTAATATCCGTAATCCTAGGGGCTAAGATTTAGCGCCAAAAAGCGGTAAAAATTCAATTTTTAATTAAAAAATAAGGTTCTAGTAGTCATTCTTCTCGGAGAGTGACTACTTTTTTTCTCTTAAAAATCTCTTGCAAAGTCAAAAATCGGTCAAAAAAACGGGGTGGTTCCTCAAATTTTACATTTTTCTGTATCTACCGCTATGGGTAAAAAAGGGCGATAAAATAGGAGAAAATTATGTCAAAATACAAATTAATCATTGAATACTACCAAAAAGGCAACAATAATAGCCAAATTGCAACG